>NZYH01000078.1 GCA_002697825.1 Nitrospina sp.
CCCTTTGCTTTTATAAAAATATAGAAATTATTTTTTTGCTTACCTTTATGGAAAGAATTGATCTTTTCAAATATTTTATAGTCTTTCGCTAGGTTTCTAAGTTTAATAGGGTTATATGGCTTTTCAATCTCAGAAAACCCTCCGAATTCACCACGCGCATAGTCGATAGCTTCTTCCATTAAATACTCAAGTTCTAACAAGTCGCCTTGTGGAATTAGAAGAAGTTGCTTGTAGTTCAAAAACCTTTTTGGAATTTGCGAGTCCACGAATTGTGTTTCAGGAATTTCTTCAAAAATTCTTGTCAGCTTTTTAATAACGTCAGGCGCTTGAATTGGGTCTAGATTTTCCAGAACAACCACCAAAGGCCCAGAACCGCCTGTTTTAATAACTACTTCATTAAATTCTTTTATCAGGGGAAGGTCTTGAGGTAGAAGATTGTCCATCTTGGGATTGAACTTTAAATCTGCCGCAAAATATATAGAAGCTGCACTCAATATCAACGCAAATAAAAGAACCGTTCCAGGAAATTTTTTTGTAATATTTTTATAGCACCAACTGAGAATGAATTTCATACTTATTGAAAAATGGAATATTAAAATCAGGAGAGTAAACTAGGCCGGGCCAACGTTATCCAGACACACCGTAGATCCCATATCAGCTTAACATATAGGCTAGTTCAGAGAATACTAACAAAATTTTAATCAAATTTTTTCCTACTGCGATTACGGGCTATGCCCGAATTTTTTACAGTTTTTACCACCGCTTTAGCAACTTTCTTGATTATATCCGTATCGAAAACACTGGAAATAATATAGTCAGACTATAAATATTTGGGAGTAATGCACTCCGCTATTGCCTGCGCAGCAGCCTTAGTCATTTTCCACCTCAAACTTAGAGAATGCTAAAACATTAATCTACAGGCTTTCACAACAACACAATGCAGCTTTTCGTTGAATATTGCAAATAGGTATTAAATGGCCTACCATACATCTAATTTTGTATCTTAAATACCATTTGTGTTTAAAATTTTAAAAACTCCTCTCAGGCTCTCATATCTTAGCCCAGCACCCTAAAAGGATGCTTAGAATGCTACTAACCAATTTCGAATCTTCACAAACCAAACAAGCCCCCTGTATATGCTGCGGGTCGTTAAAATTCAAACCGGTCTGTCTTAGAGAAGACAAAACACTCGTTGTACATTGCCAAGAATGTCACCTAGAATCTGTCAATCCTTTGCCGACAATAGAAGCAATGCAAGAGAATTACCAAAAAGAGATGATCGGTAATCAGCCGGATTCAGGAGTCCACTCAAATTATATTCTGGAAAGACAAAAACGTATAAAGTCATTCTCAAAACTTTATAACTCCCGACTGAGTTTTATTGAAAGTTTATATCCTGGAAAAGGGAATTTACTCGATATTGGATGTGGAGCTGGATTCTTTCTCAATATTGCAAAAGAACGAGGCTGGAATTGTCACGGCATGGAGATTCTGCCTGAATATATAAAATATGCACAGGACAAATTTGCGCTAAAAAATATCCGCTTGGAATCTTTAGATGAACCTATTAGTTATAATGCGAATAACTTTGATGTCATTACCCTATGGGACCTCATTGAACACTTAAGGAACCCTCTGAATAGTTTAAAAAAAATTCATCGCATGATGAAACCAGGGGGACTCCTGGTAATGTGGACTCCAAATGTTAAGAACGCTATTTTTCTAAAGGAAAGATGGGTAGGCTACAAAATCCTACAACATTTCTATTTTTTTTCAGGAGATAGCCTAAAAAATATGCTGGAAAAAACAGGTTTCAAAATAGTTTCTTTACAAACAAATAAAGCTAGAAAAGGATTGCTTGAATCAAAAGGCTTTAATCCCTACGACAAATCAGAAAAGCCAAACAATCCAATAGAAAGATTCCTGCAATCTGCGAAGAGAGACATAAAAAATACTCTTAACCCACTAACCTACCTCGGGCCTTTATTTGATTTAGCAGGCTATGGATTCAATTTATATATCGTTGCAGTAAAGCCAGACAACTAATGTTCTTGGGGAGTGATTGCTTCTACTTTGCAAAAAAAAACCGACAGAGCTTTTAAGCCCTGTCGGTCATAATACAAATTCGCAAGATATTTATTTCGGAATTACTTTAGATGCTTGCGGTCCCTTTTGTCCCATGCTTTTTTCAAATTCCACTTCCTGGCCTTCTTTTAATGTTTTGAAACCTTCCCCCTGTATCTCCGAAAAGTGTACAAAACAATCTTCACCGTCGCTGGACTCGATAAAACCATAACCTTTACTATCATTAAACCATTTTACTTTTCCCTCAGCCATACCCAATAACCTCCAACATTAAATAAATGGGAAACCTTCTCTCCCTGATTTTCGGGGNTCTCGGCCGCTGCCGGAACAACAANCGCACCTGNCAAAANTCGAATAAACTTCNCNTGACAAAACAANNACTATGCCAAGATATTGATTCAATTACTACGACGNATCTCCCCTATTTTGACTANGAAATACTAACATAAAACAACTATCTCACCTAGCTTAAAACCAAACAAAAAAATTCACTTTTACGCCATACAAACCCTTCTTCTGAAAAATTTTTTAAACTAATTAAATCAGTTATTTATAAATAATCTGTCTATGGGATCATTCTTCCTTGACCCACAATTCGTTTTTCTTGTTTTTAGAGTAAAAGGACTGGAACAAAAAAACCATCCAGCCAGTTCCTGCCATAGGTAACAGAAAACAAACGTGTTGCAAGAATGCCAGACTCAATGAAGTTTCCGAAGAAATTCCTGAGAATTTATATATTAAAAAAGCGGTCGCCTCGTAAATTCCAAAATTTCCAGGCGTTAGAGGAAAAATGGTAGCAAGATTCAAAGCAGCCATCACTAAAATAGTAGTCCAAAAAGGAAGCGCTTGCCCCAAACTCTTTTGCACGGCCCATATTCCCAATACCTGGAGGGCCATCATTAACAGCGATAAAGATAAACCTAAAGAAAATACCCGGTAATCTTTTAACACTTCCAAGTGCCCTGCCCATTGAGATACAAATATCTTTAATTTAAGAAATAAGGATGAGGAAGCTTTTTCATTCAGGGTTGGCTGCGGCATTTTATAGGCTGCGTAAAACATAAGCACAGAAAATATTAGAATTAATACAATAAAAGTTTGAATACCCTGTTGCATTTCTACTGGTAATGGAGAGAAACTGGCAGCTAAAGTAAGAACGCCAACTTTGACTATTCCTTCCATCATTTGATCCAAAGCCAATACTGATAAAGCAACTGAATGCTTAATTTTAGCCAACCTCGAAAACAAAATCAGGCCTAATGCATGACCTCCCGGAAACGGCAAGGTATTGCATGAGGTTGCCATAAAGGTATTTATCTGGAACAGTTTCCTAAAAGAGATAAAAATATTCCTAGGGATAAGTATCGACCATAAACAAGTCCAAACAAGCAGAATTAAAAAATTGAAAAAAAATGCAACAACTAACCATCTTCCATTTGCATTTCCAATTTCTTTCGAAACACGGTTAAAATCAACCGACTGGAAGAATTCGTGAAAAAAATATGCGACAATGCACCAGATTATTACGAGCAGAGCTTTCTTATTCAAAACAACATTCCTGTTTTTTTCTAGAGCCGGTGAGAGAATTAGAAATCAATCATTATTTTAATTCTAATCTATGATACACCTCGTCCCCTAATCGAAAACGCAGTCTATGGAAGATTTTACCTATCGTCTGATATCTTTTTGTGGTTTTATCATTTTATCAGGAATTGCCTGGATTACTGGCACCCACAATAAAATTAAAATAGAAACAATTTTAGGTAGTATTTTTCTTGCCTGGTTAGTGGGTGCTTTAACCTTTTGGTTTACAGAATCCAGATTTGTCTTGGAATGGATTAANGACGTTTTAATTGCCCTACTCAATGCCTCCCATAAAGGTGCAGTGTTTATTTTTGGTCCTCTAGCTTTAGGTCCAGGTCAGACATTACCCGATGGNACACCTTCTATTGGATTTGTNCTCGCATTTCAAGTATTCCCCTCGGTGATTTTCTTTTCAGCTATGCTGGCGGGATTATACAAACTTGGTATCATGCAAAAAGTAGTTCAATTATTCTCAAAAGTATTCAATCGCATTCTTTTTTTATCTGGAGCAGAATCTCTTGCTGCTGCAGCTAATTTGTTTGTGGGTATTGAATCAGGANTAACCGTACGGCCTTATTTAGCTAAAATGACCCGTTCTGAACTGCTAACGCTAATGACTTGTATGATGGCTACTGTCGCAAGTACGGTGATGGGCATCTATGTTATTGCATTGCAAAAAACTTTCCCAAATATTGCAGGGCATCTTGTTTCTGCATCATTAATCTCAATCCCATGTTCTATATTGACCAGTAAATTATTTTATCCCGAGTTAGAAAAACCAGAAACTCTCGGAAAAATCAATGAAGAAAAAAAAGAAACCTACCATCGCACAGGTTTAATAAACTCNTTGGTGGAAGGAGGTTATCAAGGAGTAAAAATAGCCATTGGGATTGCAACGGTTCTTATCATTGTTTTNGGATTAGAAGCATTATTCGACCTGATACTAGGTAAGTTCCCAGAATTCCAGGGGCAACCCATTTCTGCGGTAAGGTTGCTTGGGTGGCTCACCTACCCTTTTGTAGTTTTGCTTGGCTTGAGACCTGAGGAATGGGAAGTGGCATCACAAATTCTTGGCTCAAGATTCATTGAAACAGAGGTTTCGGCTTATTTCTCGCTAGCAGCCCTGCAGGCAACGGATGCCGCATTTACAATGCGATCTATGGCTATTATGACCTATGCTCTTTGTGGCTTTGTCCATATTTCTAGTATGGGGATTTTTATCGGGGGACTTTCTGCACTGGTTCCTTCACGGGCCAACGAAATTTCTATAGTNGGGCTACAAGCGCTGTGGACTTCTTTTCTGGCTACCCTGCTCACAGGTTGTATTGCAGGTNGTTTGTTAATTTAGAGCTGTCAACTGGAGGTNGGAACNACTGCAAATTCTCCCAATTCCCATTTTTGATGNAATTTTAAAATGGTTCCATTTTTTAAAAGTCGAGCAAGGCTGGTATCCACTTTATCTTTTAGTTCTTTNTCTTCTTTNCNGATTACGATTCCATAAAATTCTGATGTGATTCGGGATCCCACAAAATGGGCTTTGCCAANCAGATCTTTGTTATTTTTAAAATAATAGTTTGCCTGAACTGAATCTCCAACTACAGCATCGACGCCTTTATTCGCCAAGTCAATTACAGCATGGCCGAACTTGTCATACGTTTTAATTTCTATACCAGAATATTTTTCAAGGAAGTAATAGGAGGTTGTATTAATTTGCGCCCCTACTCTGGCATTTTGCTTTTCTAAATCCTCTAACGATTTGACATGTTTCAAATCATTGCGTGCCAATACAGCAACTCCACTTTGCAAGTAGGGAATACTGAAGGCCATTCTTTTTTTTCTCTCTTCGATAATTCCTACCGAACTGATGACCAAATCGAATTTTTTGGTGATCAAACCCCCAAACAATCCTCCCCATTCAATATTTACCAACTCATAATCTAAATNGGCTTCCCGCGTCACTTCTTTAATCAAATCCACCTCAAATCCATCCAATTGGTTTTTCTGATTCATAAAAGCCATAGGAATAAAAGTCGCATCAATTGCAATAATCACCTGATTTTTTGATGACGGGTTGGAATTAGAATGTGGCTGACATCCACAAAACAACATCATAAAAAAAATTAATAGAATCTTTAGGTAAACGGATCGCATTTTTTATTGAAAAAAAATTTTTAGGAATACTGAAATAAATCGGTGAAATGTAAGACCTTCTTCCAGAAATAAAAACAGAGACCGACCAGGAGTAATTATTTCTCGATTATTTTCTTGGGTGTCGTTTTACCCATTTTCTTGCAAGTGTTCTTGCTTTCGTAATTTGTTCTGATGTCATTCTCTTTTCTAAAATATCAATATTCTTTCTTCCAGCCTCACTTCCATTTTCAGAGGAAATCACAAACCATTTAAATGCCTCAACAAAACTNTGCTCGACACCTTCCCCCTTGCTATACATTGCGCCTAGGTTATTTTGTGCATCCTTATGAGATCCCTCTGCGGAAAGCTTATACCATTTCAAGGCCTCTGCATAATCCTTCGGCACTCCGTTTCCCCACTCACTCATAACGCCAAGATTATATTGGGCTGCAGAATGCCCTNTTGCGGCCAAGGGCAATAATTTTTTTAACGCTACTTCATAGTTTGTTTCATGAATCGCATCTAATCCCTCTTGGAATTGATTTGCCAAAGAGNGAGAAGGAAAAAAAGTGGCTAAAATTAGGATAAAGAATCTTATGCTTACACAAAATCGCTTATTTAAAATGGGATGGGTATATTGATAAGATTTCATTTGTTTTTTCCTACTTTTTTATGCCATTCGCCNGCAAGTCTTTCAGATTCTGCTATCTGTTCGGGAGTNAACCTTCTTTCAGTAAACTTTTTATTACTTTTTGCCTCNAAATCTTTTGTGCCAGCGATGGTGAACCATTTATGTGCCTNAGCAAAATCTCGAGNCACACCAAGGCCGATCATATGCATGACACCNATATTATTCGGTGCATCTTTGTTNCCNTGTTCNGCTGCCAGCAGATACCATTTCATNGCCTCCTTATANTNTNCGGAAACNCCCTCGCCCTGGTCATACATNACNCCNAGGTTATTCTGTGCATCNGCATNTCCNTNTTCCGCTGCAAGCCTATAAAACTTCAATGCCTCTTCTGAATTCTGGGGAACACCCTCTCCCATATCATACATAATCGCCAAAGCATATTGACCGCGAGGATCATTTTTTTCGGCAAGTGATCTGAACACCTTTACAGCAGTATCATAATCGCCACGATCAAATGCTTCCCTACCGTTTTGGTAATGTGTACTCGCACAACCAACTAAAATATAAATAATAAATACTATTCCAAAAAGATATTTTTTCATTTACGAAATCTCATTCCTATTAAATTAAAAAAGGCTTAATAAGAGTTCTATTAAGCCAATAAAGAATCGATTTTTTTACGCTTGTTCACATAAATTGGCTTTGTAATTTCTATGCAACCATAGATCCAAAGCCTTTTCAATATCTTCTTTTAAAGTAAACCTAACTCTGCAGGAATGAAGTCCACAGGAAAAAAATCTACCAAAATACCCCAAAGCACCTATCTTCATTCCGATATTTTGGTTATTTTCTTTTTATAAGAACTGCCCCCGACTTTTTATGGAGGTCCAGGCCTACAATTGATAACTCAAGACCCTTAATATCGAATTCTTTTTCCCACTCATCAAGCTTGGATTGGACATGAGAATCGACAAGAACAGTTTCAGAAAAATCAATTGTGACCCGCTTATTCAATTTGTAGGCATGATAAATACGTTTTCGTAATGAAAGCCACGTAGAAAAAATTATTGAGTCTCGCAAAGTAATCTTAATAGCCTGATCACTTTCCTCCTCAACCTTAGCATTTAATTTAAAAAATGAAATCACGGATGCGCCGCGAAATAAATGGAGCAAAATATTTAATGCTATTCCAATACCTATTCCCTTCAAAAGGTCCGTTTCCAAAACAGCGATTATAGTAGTAATGAAAATAAGGAACTGATCTTTTCCCAACGCATACATATGTTTAAACTCATTAGGCGATGCCAGCCGAAATCCTGTAACTACCAATAATGCTGCTAAAGCAGCCAGTGGAATATGATTAATCCAACTAGATATCAAAGTAACGGCGAATAATAAAAACATCCCATGATAAAAATTGGCAAACCTAGTTTTTGCTCCATTATCAATATTTGCTTTACTTCGCACAATCTCAGAAATCATTGGCAATCCACCCAGAAAGGCAGACAAAGTATTGCCAATACCAATGCCTAACATGTCACGATCCATATTTGTTTTACGATGCCACGGATCAATCTCATCAATGGCCTTGGCACTTAACAAACTCTCCAAGGCTCCAATGATTGAAAACAAAATGATATATTTTATTCCGGTCTCCGTGAACAATCCGGAAAAATCCGGTAATGTCAGGTCATTCATTACATCAAGTGGGACATTGACTAAAAACTTTTCTCCTAACTCAAAGATTTTACCATTAAACGTATAAGTCGTACTTCCGCCCAATCCCATATAAATTCCCAATGGAACAGTTACCACCAACATCATCATAGGTGCGGGGATGATTTTAAATTTCTTGTTTTTTATGAAGACATAACTTACCACTATCATAATGCTTAACATCCCAATAAACGCGACTTTGGGATTCATATCTGTGATAAAGGAAGGTATACGAGCGATTAAGCTAAGAGGAGAACCATGTGGGTGCAACCCTAACAATATGGGAAGTTGTTTTGCAATGATTATAATTCCAATAGCAGCCAGCAATCCATGTATTGCTGCTTTAGGAAAAAACTCTGTCAGGGACCCTATACGAAGTACACCAAATAAAATTTGGACTACACCTGCCCCAACGCCAACACCTAATGCTAAACGATATGCCTGAAAGTCTTGCTCCAAGTCGTCCCCGCCAGTATATCCAAATTCCGTAACACAACCTAACGCAATGACAATCAAACCTGCGGCGGGACCTTTGATCGTAAGTTCTGAGTCACTTACGAATGTAGCAACTAAACCACCAACAATGGCAGTAATGATACCAGCTATTGCAGGATATCCGGAGGCAAGAGATATCCCCAAACAAAGTGGTAAGGCAATAAGGAATACTAAAAAACCAGAAACGAAATCATCTTTAGCAGACGTCTTAAAACCTTGGATATTACCCTTGGGAGTATCGGTGTTACTATTTGTATTGCTCATCTGAACTACTTCCTAAAGCTGCGAGGTTGGTATTTAGGAACTATTTCAAAATCCATACTCAATCCTAATAAAAATTTTACCTTAAACTACCATGAATGGTATATTCAATTTTATATTAAAAAAAACATATGAAGAATAAATAAAGCAA
>NZYH01000079.1 GCA_002697825.1 Nitrospina sp.
CCTTAACGACATCCGGTTTGGTGAACAGGCCATTGGAAGTAATCATTACCCGATGCCCGTTTTCTTTACAGTAAGCGATCATATCGAATACTCGTGGGTGTATGAAGGGCTCTCCCCAGCCGGTGAGGGTAATATCCTCAGAGTTATTCAATTTATCTATGACGGCAGTAAAATTAGACCATTCCATATGTTCCAGCTCAATACCTAAATCTTCTCTTTGGCACATGGGGCAATCCATATTGCATCGATTGGTGATTTCAATTTGAACCTGTTGCGGATTATCCGGAATTTTATACCGAAGTCGGTTTATCGTCTCTTTGATCAGGTAAAATGGATTATTCATGTAATAGTTGTAGAGAGGTTTATATTTACCTTAAATATTTTACTCTATAAAAATCAATAACCTATAAATTTTTTTGGGATTCTGGGTTTTCAATGTTATCTTTACTTACCTTGTATTCTATGCGGATTTTACAATAAAAAACTCAAGCATTCTGTGCATTTTAAAACGAGTGTTTTGATTCGTTAAAAAATAAAAAAATCTGGGGAAAACCCGTATTTTCAGCGGGACCCATCCACTTTGAAAGGTTTTATTTAATGGGTATGACAATTACAGAAAAAATCCTTGCTGCCCACGCTGGTGAAAAAACTGTCTCGCCGGGTGATAATATTTGGGTGGATGTAGATGTGCTGATGACGCATGATGTTTGTGGGCCGGGTACTTTTGCTATTTTCAAAAAGCAATTTGGTGAAAATGCCAGAGTGTGGGATCGAGATAAAGTAGTTATTATCCCCGACCACTTTATTTTTACCAAGGACACTCACGCAAATAGGAATATTGATATCCTGAGGCAATTTGTAAAAGAACAAGACCTGCCACATTATTACGATGTTGGAACAGATAATTATAAAGGTGTATGTCATCTAGCTCTTGCACAGGAAGGGTTTAATCGCCCTGGTGAGGTTTTGTTCGGAACCGATTCGCATACTTCCACATCAGGTGCTTTTGGAATGTTTTCAACAGGAATAGGAAATACGGACGCTGCATTTATTCTGGGAACAGGAAAACTGTGGGTGAAGGTTCCAGAATCCATGTGCTTCGAATTCACCGGAAAGTTTCCTGACCACATCATGGCAAAAGATGTCATCCTGAATGTCATTGGTGATATTGGTGTTGATGGGGCGACCTATCGATCGATGGAATGGCGTGGTGAAGCAGTGATGAGTCTGTCGATGGAAGAACGCATGACGCTATGTAATATGGCAATTGAAGCAGGAGGTAAAAATGGAATCATTGAAGCTGATGAGGTGACCACAGACTACGTAAGACAACGTACTGACAGGCCTTACAAAATCTATCAATCGGATGAGAATGCTAAGTATATTTTCAAAAAGACCTATAATGCCAGTGCAATGGAACCCATTGTTGCCAAACCACACTCCCCTGACAACAAAGCCAAGGTTTCTGAATGTGAGGATGTAAAGCTCGACAGAGCTTATATTGGCTCTTGTACGGGTGGAAAATTAACAGACTTTATGGCCGCAGCTAAACTCCTTAAAGGTAAAAAAGTACAAATCGATACTTTTATTGTTCCCGCTACACGAGAAGTGGAAGAGGATCTGCACAAGGAAAAAATTGGCAGTGAATCATTGATTGATATCTTTAAAAATGCCGGAGCGCATTTGGGAGAGCCCTCGTGTGCAGCATGTCTGGGTGGGCCCAAAGATACTTTTGGTCGGGCGGGCGACAATCAAGTAGTGATTTCGACAACCAATCGAAACTTTCCCGGAAGAATGGGCTCAAAACAATCGCATGTGTATTTGGCATCTCCCTATACGGCTGCTGCATCTGCATTGACCGGACATATTACAAATCCTGAAGAATTTGTTAATAACTGATGAAAAAAATAATAGAAGGCCTTGCCTATGTATTGGGTAACGATATTGATACGGACCAGATAATTCCAGCGGAGCATTTGGTTTATAGTTTGAGTGACCCAGAAGAGAAAAAAAACTATGGAAAGTTTGCGCTTTCTGGCGTGCCGGGAGATCATGCAGGATTGCCAAATGGCAATTTACCCTTTACCGAGGATGGCAAATGTGAGTCAAAATATTCGATTATTGTTGGCGGAAAAAATTTCGGCTGTGGTTCATCGCGTGAACATGCTCCAGCGTGTATGGAAATTGCCGGAGTAAAAGCGGTGGTGGCTCAATCTTATGCTAGAATTTTTTACCGTAACTCAGTAGATGGTGGTTTTTTTATTCCTTTTGAATGCGATAAACGCTTGGTGGAAGACATAAAAACGGGTGATGATTTAAAGATAGACCTCGCTACCAATACTCTTACTAATAAAACTCAAGGCACAACTTATGATCTGAAATCTCTAGGTGAAGTTATAGAGATAATTGAAGCCGGAAACATTTTTGAATATGCCAGAAAAACCGGGATGATAACTCAATCTTGAGTTAGAGCTCTCATCCATTTTGAGGGAGGCTTCACCAACCCTGCCTGCCGCAAACCCTACTGGTCTCCTTTTTTAGGAAGACAAACTTCGATTTTTGCGAGATGCAAAAAGTTATAATGTTTGTTAGATTGATGGCTTTTTACAAGGAGAAAAATGATGGTTTGTAATTGGGGTCGTATTTTATTCAGACCCATATTAATAGTTGCTGTTTTTTTCTTTTCCAGCACTGGGAGTTATTGCAATGCAACCACCACCAGTCAGGATATGATCCTTATTCCTGCAGGGCCTTTTTTTATGGGAAGCTCTGACAAGGATATAATTTGGGCGGCTAAGCAATTTCATTCTGAATCTTTAGATTGGTACAGAGACGAAACCCCAATTCATGAGGTGACTTTGCCAGCATTTAAAATCGATAAATTACCGGTTACGGTAAGGGATTATGAAGTATATCGACAGGCAACAGGCAAACCTGCCCCAAGAGAACATGGTAATTCACGTTTCAATCACCCTCTCCAACCTGTTGTAAGCCTAACATGGAAAAGCGCTAAGGACTATTGCCATTGGAAAAAGAAACGTTTACCCACAGAAGCGGAATGGGAAAAAGCAGCAAGAGGGACAGATGCTAGATACTTTCCTTGGGGCAATAAACCCGATGCCCTCAATGCAAATATAAGGGGTAAGGACGATATTTTTAAATACAGCAATCAAGTAGGGGCAATACCTGAAAACGTTAGTCCCTATGGAGTAATGGAAATGGCGGGAAATGTCTGGGAATGGACGGAAAACTGGTATCAACCACATCCTGATAATAAATATGATAATGACCTATATGGAAAGCAATTTAAGGTTATAAAAGGGGGGTCTTGGAACTCTAACCTGGACTTGGCGAGGGCGTCTATCCGCGGTAAGGCATTACCAGACCAACAAAAAAGCTATATTGGGTTTCGTTGCGTTGCTACGAATTAATTTTGGAGGATTTATTGTGAAAATTAGAAAAAAAATAATTCAGATTGTTTTAGTTTTAGGATGGTTAATCTGGTCGCTGCCGGTTTTTGCAATAGGAGACCATGAAGGGCATCCCGGTAAATCTGCCCCCGGGAGTGCTAAGACTGGGAAGCACGGCGGATATAGTGGAAATCATGGAGGCGGCAAAGGAAAGCATGGTGGTGGTCATGGTTACGGTCGACGTAAAGGTCCCCCTAAAGATATACCAGCGCATATAATCGAAAGAATGGATAAGGACGGTACAAAAATCAATCTCAATGGGTCTCAAATTGGGGTTAAGGGAATGAAAATTTTGGCAAGCACCCCTGACCTAAAAAATATCGTTTCTTTGGCCTTACAAACAAATAAACTGGGTGACGAGGGAGTACGAATTTTATGTGAGTCGGACACTTTTCAGCATGTCGAAAAACTTTCTTTGTGGGGAAATGACGTGTCAGAAAAAGGTGCAAAAATGATTGCCGAATCTCAGAATTTGAAAAATCTGACAGAACTTATGTTGACTCGCAATAAATTAGGTGATGAGGGCATAGTGTCATTAGTTAGCTCAGAGAATTCAAAAAATTTATTACTCTTGGATTTAAGTGCCAATAAAATTGGAGACAAAGGGGCACTTGCAATTGCAAATTCACCTCATCTTTCAAAACTGAAAACCCTGGATCTCTACAATAATCAGATTACAGAAAAAGGAATGAANGCACTTTTAAATTCTAAATATTTAAAAAGTCTGGAGNTGCTTGTTCTGGTCAGAAATGAAATCAATCCAGATAAGATGGATGATCTGGCAAAAAGCAAAACGCTACCAAGTTTGAGACGATTGGAAATGTTTTAAATAATAAACTTTTTTAATTACCGGTATCGTCGGTCATTATATTGGTCAATTTTTTCTAAAACCTGTTTGCTGCCCCGAACAAGAGAATCTAGCAAATCTTTTAATGCTTCGACTTCTTCGTTTGGGTCTGTCGCATTTTTAAAATTTGCGGCTTCCTCTGTAATTTCCTNTACCAGGGCTTCAACTGCTTCAAATTTGTCCATATATATTTTTTTCGATGTTATTTTTTGCGTGATTGTTGGTTTAGTGAGATCAAAAANATGATCTTAGATTTAGTCTTTTATGCCATCAAAATTATCAACAANTTTCTCTTTTAATGTTAGTTTTCCATCTTTAAAATATTTCTCGGATTTTATTTTTCCATCTTTAGACCAAATAAACCAGAGCCCATCTTCTTTTCCATTTTTATAATGACCTATATTTGCCCTAAATCCATTTGAGTGCCAGTCTTTATAGGTACCATCTAAGTTCCCATCATGGAAATGTGCTTCAATATGTTTTTTTCCGTTATCCCATCTCCACTCTGTGCGAAGTCCATTTTCTATTCCATTTTTGTAATATGTTTCCATATCTTTTTGTCCGTTTTCAAACCATTTGGTGCGAAGNCCATTTTCTACTCCTCTAATATAATGCCTTTCCTCATATTTTTTAGCTGACTTATACCACCAAGTTTGAACACCATTTAATTGCCCATCTAAATAATTNATGTCCTGTCTTTTTTCTCCAGAAAGATACCAATTAATTGAATGACCATTTTCTTTTCCATTGATGTAAGGTGTTACGGAAATTTTCTTACCGTTTTGATGCCATGAAGATAGAAGACCGTTTAATAATCCATCCTTATAATATCCTTTTGCTTGTACCTTCCCATTTTTATACCAAACGGTTACCACTCCCTCTTCTTTAGAATTTTTGTAATGGGTTTCTTTTTTTAGCTTCCCATTGTCCCAGTATTCNCTTTTGATTTCTTGTTCTTTCTCATTGCCCCAGTATTCACTATTGACTTCTTGTCCTTTCACATTGCCAGAATCATAAAACAAAAAAAGAAAAGTGACCATAAATAAGNCTGTGAATGTTTTGGTTTCCATATGNNCAGAATACCTTATTTACTTAAAAATGAAAATATTTAGAGGTGGTTCATGTGGAATAAATAGTAAAATGGTAAATTTTTTGCCACTTACATTTATGAATTTAGGAGGGCGTTTTTTGTAACTATCTGGNAATAGTTTGCGCTGTAAAGTGCGTCTNAAAATGTTGGNTNCAAATGGGATCTTTTTTAATTTAAAAAATAGGCCCTCCCATTTGCATCAATTTAAAGTTCTTAAAGTGGTGGGACGGGACGGAATCGAACCGCCGACACGAGGATTTTCAGTCCTCTGCTCTACCGACTGAGCTACCGTCCCCACACTTAAAAGAGCGAAATTTAGCATAGTCCAAAACTACTGTCAATTTCGATTAAAGCCATAAATTATTATTTTTTCAGAGCTTTTTTGTTATAATGTAGCAGCCGTAACGTTTTAAACTTGCCTCAAGCATGTAAGGAATGGATTCCGCCCTATGCTAGTTCTTACCCGAAAAATTGGCGAAAGTATCAAAATTAATGAAGATGTCAAAATAACCGTTATAGATGTAAAGGGCAAGAACATTCGCCTGGGNATCGATGCACCCCGTGAAACCAAAATTTATCGAGAAGAGGTTTTTCTCAAAATCAAAGAGGAAAATAAATTTGCCGCGTCTTCCCAACAGTTTGACCTTGGCAAAGTTTCTAAATTGATGAAGGATAAGTTAAAAAAATGAAGGTTGATACTAGCCGTTTCGGTACACTTGATATTCCAGAAAACGAAATCATCCATTTCCCCGATGGTTTATATGGTTTCGAAAAGGAAACAAAGTTTACTTTGCTGCCCTTCAATCCCAATGTGGAAAGTCCTATGGAGTGGATGCAATCCTTGAATTCTTCACACTTGGCTTTTGTTATTACAGACCCATATTTATATCTAGTGGATTACAAGCTAAAACTCTCTGAAGAGGATAAAAAGCGTGTTCAGTTAGAAGNTCAAAANCCATTTTTAACACGTACAATCGTGACCATACCTGAAAACTATTTAGAAATGACGGCAAATCTCATCGCCCCTCTTATCATCAATACAGAAAAGGGTATTGCCAAACAATTTGTACTTACTAGTATGGACTACGATACTCGCCACTATCTCTTGCCCGAAGAAATGCGCAATACTCCCGCTTCCACTCATTAGNTCATCTAGNAGNNGGCTANNATTCAGNCGCTNGAGCNNANAAATTTATTCTTTGTTTNNAATATATCACGCCATAGCTNNTANTGGATCTGAATTATTTTTTATACTTCAGATTTAACTACCATTAGAAATATTGAACACCATGATTTTTTAAAAGCACGGCCAATGACCGTAACCTGTGGTATCTTTGCATTAACCAATATGAGTCGCCCAGCAAGAGGGTTTAATCTTTTTAACTTATATGACGGAAATNAACGATACCATAACTGCGCTGGCAACCCCTCCTGGTGAAGGAGGAATAAGCATTATCCGCATTAGTGGAGAAAATGCTCTTTCCATTGGGAAGACTTTGTTTCATTCGAAATCACAAATCGAAAACCAGGTTCCACCTGTTCAAAAAGTTTTGCTAGGGGAAATACGTGATCCGNTATCAGGGCAGATCATTGATGAAGTTCTTTTTACCTGGTTTAAAAAACCCAACAGTTATACTGGAGAAGATGTTGTAGAAATTAGTGGTCATGGTGGAACACTGGTATCAACTACTTTGTTGCAGTTGATTTTAAAACAAGGAGCAAGACTAGCAGAGCCCGGCGAATTTACACGTCGTGCTTTCACTTTCGGCCGTTTGGACCTAGCCCAAGCTGAAGCTGTGGCTGATCTTATAGACGCTGCATCCGAGAAAGCTTTGAATTCTGCTGTGTCGCAACTTAAAGGTGGTCTTTCTAAACGCATTAATAAACTGTTTGACCAACTCTTAGAGGTTCAGGCCCAGTTGGAAGCAGCAATCGACTTTTCAGAAGAAGGCCTGACTTTTCAATCTCGTGAAACCACAGTTTCCCAGATTAAAAAGGTGGAAAAAGAAATCATCTCTTTAGTGCAGTCTTTTCAACAAGGCAAAATAATTCACGAAGGTATGCGCATTGCCCTGGTCGGAAAGCCAAATGTTGGAAAGTCAAGCCTGTTCAACGCACTAATGCAAGAAGACCGGGCTATTGTTACAGGTATGCCAGGGACAACTCGCGATACCCTTGAAGAACGTATTCGCATCAAAGATATTCATATTGCCGTCACTGATTCGGCCGGGTTACGCGAAAACCCTGGGATTATTGAGGAGGAGGGAATCGAAAGAACACGCAATGCTGTGACGCATTCCGATCTATCCTTGTTGGTATTTGATCACTCCCGGGCTCTTGACAGTAATGACGAATTATTGATGAACGAGGTGAAAGATAAACCTCGGTTTATCTTACTTAATAAATCTGACCTTGATCCNCAATGGGAAAAGGAAGAAATTGCAAATTTTTGTGAAAATGAAACGGTCATATCAATTTCAGCAAAAACCGGAATAGGGCTAAACAATTTAAAAGATGCNATTTATAATTTTGCGACAAAAGGCGAACGGCAAGGAGATTCTATTGTTATTACCCGAGAACGTCACCGCGATCATTTAAAACAGGTAACCATTGCCTTGGGTTCTGCGAGCAAAAATTTGAATGCTGGTTATTCTGAAGAACTCATTGCGGTGGATATAAATCTTGCTATAGAGCATCTTGGAGCAGTACTTGGAAAAACCTTTGNTGAAGACTTATTGGATAAAATTTTTGGCGAGTTTTGTATTGGNAAATAATTGTTATATGAGACTGAACGTTTAACCTTTTTCTCAAAGGTTTTTATTTTGCAAGCGATGGCTAGGNCATAGGGGTCTACTTTGCGGGACTGGAAATTTGAAGTTTTTTGAGTTTTTCTACAAGAGTGGTACGATTGAGTCCTAGCAGNTTGGCNGCTTTGTTTTTAACCCATCCGGTTTTCTCGAGTGCNTCCAATAACAATTCTTTTTCAAATTCTTCCACCGTTTTCTTAAGATTGATNCCGTCTTCTGGAATTCCCACATGAAATGATTGTTTTAGTGATTGCTGTAGCATCTGGGCAGGATTACCCTCTTCTTCTTTATTCAGAGGTTGCCATTTTTCCTTGGGTGNATCACCGAGTATTTTTTCTGGTAAATCACGTGGAGTAATGGTTGAACCAATACTCAAAACCAACATTCTTTCTACAAAATTGGCCAGCTCACGAATATTTCCGGGCCACGAATAATTTACAAGAAAATGCATTGCTTCCTCACTAATGGTTTTGGATTCGNCTGTTCCATTTAATTGCTTTAAGAAATGGTTAACTAAAAGCGGGATATCAGCTTTTCTTTCTCGTAAAGGAGGAAGATTGATAGGTATTATATTTAGACGGTAAAAAAGGTCTTCTCGAAATTTTCCTGCTCGCATCGATTCCTCCAAGTTTCTATGCGTAGCGGTGATAACTCTTATGTCAATTGGGGTTGGCTTGGTACTGCCAAGGCGATCGATCTCCCTTTCGGCAAGAACACGCAACAGTTTTACCTGTAGAGAAGTAGGCATATCTCCAATTTCATCAAGAAAAATAGTTCCCTGATTAGCCAATTCCAATCTTCCAATGCGTGTATTGATCGCCCCCGTGAATGATCCTTTTTCATAACCGAACAATTCACTTTCAAGAAGTTCGTGAGGAATGGCACCGCAATTAACGGCAATAAATGGTTTGGAAGCACGCGGACTGTTTATATGCAACGCTCGAGCAATAAGCTCTTTTCCAGTACCACTTTCACCATAAATCATGACCGTACTTTGCGACCCGGCGGCACGTTCTACAACGTCAAAAACCTCGCGGATAGGTAGGCTTTCACCAATAATACTGAATTTATCTGATTCCAATTTAATCTCCATATTAACAAGTCATTATATCCGGAGAAGCTAATTTGTCAAATAAAACAGTAATTTAAAAGAATATCTCGTTGTGAAAAAGTATCAAAANTTCNGTGTCTTTNANAAGTACCGGTAATATCAAGTACTTACTCAACCGTTGCGAAAATTGACACCGTTGAAATTTCGGTAAATAGGTGNACTGCTACATTTTTTCAGATTAAAAAAATTTCTTAGGTATTTAATCCTTTTAAACCATTTACGACCAACATCACCTCTTTTTTTAGATGAGGTTCCCAGCCAGATAATTCATNTGGAGAAATTTCCAGACACTGCAATAATTTTTCTCTATCTACCCCATTATTAAGATGATAACAACCGGGGTAACCCCAATCTATGGAAAGTAATTTTGCAAGTGCCACCAAGGCAAACTCCTTGGAGTATAAGCCTGAATTGTAGTCATTTTTAAATAAATGAGATAGCGATTCAGGAAAATTCCAGTTGGTAATTAATGTCATGCTTACGTTATAGCTGTTAAATCCGAAAACTTTTTTTTCGGCATCAATTAAAGTCATATTTTCAGTATTAGAAGTTTCAAGCGCGGTTTCCAGGGCTTGGGGATGGTAAGCAGCCAATGCAATTAACCCGGCATCATGAATTAATCCAGCGGTAAAACAGATCTCCGGTTCCAAACNATCGATTAAACTCGCCAGCGATCCTGAAATCGCAGCAGTCAGGCCGCAATGCAGCCACAAACTTTTAAGATCTATTGAGGTTTTATTTTGATCAAGGGCTAACCTTTCCAAGATGGGGGTTCGAAGAATTATATCTTTTATCGTGCCTGTTCCCAGAAGATCTGCAGCCTGTTGCAAAGAAGAAATTTTAGCCGAATANCCGTAAAGAGGACTGTTAGCAACTTTNAAAACACTCAATGCCATAGATGGGTCATATTTAATAATTTCAACAATATTGTAATCAATGGATGATGGAGAACCTATAGCATCCAAAATATTATTTATTTGTTCAGGAGGAGAGGGAAGGCTCTTTANCGATCGAAACCATTCGAGAGATTTATTCATGNCTTTCCTACAATGGTTCGATTTCTTCCTTCCTGCTTGGCCTTATATAAAGCCTGATCGGCGATCTTTATTAGATCTGCAGGAATCTTAATAATTTCTGGTTTAAACTCAGCAATTCCGCAACTGACAGTTATTTTAAAATCTTGTCCTTTGTGATGAAAAGTCTGGCTATCGATTTCTTCGCGAATTCGCTCTGCAATATAAAAGGCTCCTTGTAAATTTGTTTCAGGGAGAACCAAAATAAACTCCTCGCCCCCGTATCTTGAAGCGATATCCATGGACCGACAGAACTTGTTCATAATTGATGCAAAATAAAGTAGGATATCGTCGCCCTTCTGATGACCATAGGTATCATTAACATTTTTAAAGTGATCAAGATCCATCATGATAACTGAAAGAGAAGAGGCATACCTTTCACAGCGAATAAGTTCATTTTTTAAAAGTTCCTGCATCTGATGGTGATTGACCAGTCCCGTTAAGCCATCGGTGACAGAAAGCTTCTCAACCTTTTCAAAAAGCAATGCGTTACTTATGGAAAGAGCGACAAGCTCAGAAACGCTAAGGGCAAAATCCAAATCACAAATATTATAAAATCCCTTCTCATTATCATTAAGATTCATAACTCCAATAATTTCGTTTTCAATCATTAAAGGCAAAGAAATAAAAAAACCACATTTCAANAAACTATTCTTGCGGCCATGAAAATAATTTGAACTGGCGAAATCCTGTTCAAAAATATATTTACCAGATTCCATGGCCTCTTTCATGATTGGAGAATCGTCCTGGTGAATAGACATGCCTTTTTTTAAATCAGGGTGGTTATGGCTCATAAGCATTAATCTTTTATGATCTTTATCAAATAAGAAAAAAGAAAAATACTTAATAGACAAAATGTATGGTAATTTTTCCTCCATCATCCTGCTTATTTTTTCAGAGCTCAATAGGTTGATACTTTTCTGTAAATAAATCAGGTGATTCAGTTCTTCCAGAGAATCCCCTAAAAGGCTATTTTGCTTCTTTAACAGATTACGAACTGTTTCCGATTCTTCCGATTTGAGTTGTTCGGGTTTGCCCATCGCCTTCTCCAATATGAACAAAAAAAGTTTTGCCTTTGAATCAAGTCAATATTCTGACTCTTATTGCATCATGGTTTTGATGAAAAAGTCTCAAAAAAAGCAATAGACCGTTTTATACTATATTTATGGTTAAAACGTTTAAAAAATTAGGTTTCGATAACATCAAAAAGCTTGAAAAATTGTGTAAATTCTTTTTTTGGTATCAAATTTGCTTTATTTTATAAAAAAACCAATTTAATAAAAATGAAGACAAAACCAAAATTATACCAAGCCCTCACCTTTGTCCTACTGTTTGCACAATTATGTGCCACGTCTGCTTTTTGCGCTCAGGAAGACCCATACGGAAATGAAACCTTGCTCAAAACAATAAAAATTGGTCCGCATCCCATTTANACAAGAATTTTAGTTGATTTGAATAAATCTGTGAACTACCAGATTGATGCAAATTTCAGGGAAAAAAGGATTGTTTTAATCCTACCGGCAACAAAAAGTGGGCCGCGGGTTCGTAACAAAGTATTTAATGACAAAAATTTAGAGCAATTCACGGTTAACTCCCTTGAAGAAAAAGCAAAAGTTACTTTTATCCTAAAAAAATCTAATACCCGTTTTTTTCATTCTATGAATCCGAAAAAACCCCAAATTATAATTGACCTGAAGGGGGAAAAACGGCCTATCATTCAAACAAAAATTAAAGGACAAGTTTCTATAGCTAAATTAGAAAAAAGATCCAATACCTCGATCAAAAAGGGGGACCTCAAAAATGGTTCATTCAAGTCCAATAGAGGAGTTCGTTTAGCTGGCTTCACACCTAAAAAAATTCGTGAATTGAAAATTAAGGATGAAAAAGAAAAAATTAAAAATGGATGGGAGGAATATCAACAAGCCTTAAANCTTTTTCAAGAGCAAAAGTTTGAGAATTATACAATAAAAGTTGAAAGCNAACCTGATCCGGAAACTGGAGAAACAAAAGAAATAGATAAAATTCAACCAGGTGCCTCAAAGGCTTTAAAAGAATATACAGAAAAATATCCGGACAGTAAGTATCTAGGGAAAGCTCTCTATTTAAGGGCAGAATCTGAATACCGCAAAACATATCAAGAACTGAATCCCAATTACGATAGCGCCTTAGCGGCTTATCAAGCTGCAATGAGAACAGATCCTAAATCGAAGTTTTATGATCATGCATTACTAAAAGTGGCATCAATTTATGATGAAATAGGATACGGACTAGAGGCTAGGACTCTTTACAACCAGGGTATAAAAACAAACAAGAAAAGCTTATATAATAGAGTACGCGAAGAAAGCCTTGCCGCAATGTTGATAAAGGAGGAAAGATTTAAAGAAGCATTTGATGCATTGCAATTGATACTCAAAAAATCCCCAAGAAACAAAGGAGCAAAAGCTGGTATTTTTAAAATAGCCAATCATTTTTTTGATAAAAAGGATTANAAACAGGCTCTTAAAATCTACAAAACTGGAATAAAACGCTGGCCCAGAGAACTCAATAAAAAACCTGAAATTAATTTTAGAATGGCGGAGATTTATTTCTCCCAAGGAAATTATGAGAAAGCTCGCAAACATTATTTCAATCTACTGAACTTAAACCCTAAATCAGAGAATGCCCACAAAGCATTAAACCGAGTTGGCGACACNTACATGCTTCAAGGAAGCTATAAAAAGGCATTAGCGGTGTTTGATGAGTCCAGCAAAAAACTAGTTGCTAGGCTGAATAAAGATGGAAAACCTGAGGTTGATAAAGAAAANAAAGTGGTTTTAGAAGATGGCCCAGAAACCCAATANGGAAGAATACGTATGGCTGATATTGGAATACGAAGTCCTCGCATAAAAGTCAACGATATTGTTTTTGATGTTGCTAATTATTACAAACCATTTTCAGCCTATGAAAAAGTTTTTCAGGAAGCAAAAAATGAAAAAATTCTTGCGGAAGTAACTTTAAGTCGAGGTATTGCCTATTTACTGGAGCAAAATTATTTAAGAGCTATCGAAGAGTTTAAAAAGCTTTTTCCTCTCGGACCGGATTCACGTTATTCACAGGAAGCAGAAAAATTTGTNAAACAAGCTCTCATTGCCCTAGTGGATAAATATTCTAAACAAAATGGAACATTACCAATTCTATACTCCTACAGTGATTTCGTTAGCCTGCCTATCACAAANATTAAAAACCCNAAGACTTTATTGCAAGTAGGAGAAGCCTATCAGGCNATAGGNATGNTTCCNGAGGCAGTNAAGTTTTATGANAANGTCAANATANTCGANTCNGAAAAAATGTATAGAGANCGAATTTTTNTAAATCTTGGNAAAATACATCTTAAAGAGAAAAATTTTGATGANGCCATTCTNGTAGGNCGCTCCTTNATCAAAAATTTTNCTCGCAGTAANAGNTTAAACGAAGCCAAAAAGCTAATGGCGCGAGCTAATAAGGGAAACGGTAACCTTCTTAATGCAATTACTATTTACGAAGAGTTAATTGAATTGTCCGAAAATGNAGCAGAGATCCATTATTTAATTGCCGAGGCTAAAACTGAATTAAAAAAATACGCCGAGGCTGCCGTATCGTACCAAAATGCAATTGCTGAATACGACAGAAAAGAGCGCGTTATTCCCGATTACATACAAAAGTCCTATTACCATTTAGGTACCTCACTTTATAAAATCAACAAATTTAAAGCTGCTATTGAAGCCTTTAATTCTGCCAAGGAACTGTTCCCAGAAAATCCTCTTAAAGATTGGGCGGATTATCTTTTAATTGAAAGCTATGGGCAGCAAAAAGAAACCGATAAATCAAAGGAAGAAATAAATCGTTTAGTTGATTCTAAAAATGCTGACCCCATTCTCAAACGTGCAGCTAAATCCAGTGCTAATATCCAAGAATGGGAAAAACAATTAAAAGAAGGATGATTTTAATTTATAATAAAATCAGATTTTAAATATACTTCTATCCTTCCCATGACAAACCCTGGCGGTAATAAAAACGAAGAAATCCAGACCCTCATTCAGAATATGGAGGCTTTTAACGAAGTCACCACACAACTCCAAAATTCTTATGATGAACTTCAAAGTAGAGTAAAAAAACTAGATCTAGAATTGTCTGATAAAAATGACGAACTAGAAAAAAACCTAGTAGAAAAAGAACGGGTAAAAAATTATCTAAATGATATTTTAGAAAGTCAGACAAACGGAGTTATTGTTGTCGACTGCGAAGCTATAATAACTACCTATAATAAAACCGCAGGAATTTTAACTGGAATGAAACCACAAACCTGTCTGGGACAAAGCCTAAATGAAGTGCTTCCATTATTTGAACCTGTGATCTCTCGGCTGGAGAAAAATCGGGCTAAAGAGATTAGTTGCGATAAAGATATCCCTAATGCAAGTGGAGAAAACCTAAATGTGCGTGTATCAGCTTCCCCTGTCTGGGATAACCATGGAGGTCAGATTGGTACTATATTGATTCTTCAAGATATGACGGAGTTTCGGAAAATGGAGGAGCTAGCACAAAGAAATCAACGACTCAGAGAAATGGGAGAAATGGCAGCAGGAATTGCCCACGAAATAAGAAATCCTTTAGGTAGTATCGAGCTTTTCGCATCTCTACTCAAAAAAGATTTAAAAGGAAATCCCGAACAAGAAGATCTGGTTCAGCATATACGTGCTGGAGTTCAAAATACGGATCGGATCATATCAACATTGTTATTATTTGCAAAATCCGCACAACCATCCCGGCAACAATGTGATATTGATTCACTTATTACCGAATGTCTGGAAGGAATCAATAATGTACACATTCCGAAAAATATAAAAGTGACCCGAAAATCAAGTCAGAGTACCTTATTGGCAAATGGAGATCGCGATCTATTACGTCAGGTTTTTCCTAATCTGATTAATAATGCAATCCAGGCTATGCCTAATGGTGGAGAACTGAAGCTCATTACGCAAAAATCTTCTCTTTCTAATCGAGCTATAGAAAATGGCTCTGAAGCACCTCAATATATTTCGGTAACAATTACGGATACTGGCGTTGGAATGTCAGCCGATAAGCTGGATAAAATTTTCAACCCTTTCTTCACCACAAAAGATAAAGGTACTGGATTGGGTCTGGCTATTTCCCACAATATTATCAAGGCACATCAGGGTACCATTGATGCCATCAGTGAGGAGGGAAAAGGCACTTCCTTCACCGTAAAAATTCCAAGCTGGAATGAAGACTTCGATGAAAAATAATTCTTCCAAAAAAATTCTAATCGTTGATGACGAGTCCGAAATGAGAGTGGCACTAGAGACCACATTGAAAAGGGAAAAATTCCAGCTTACATGCGCAGAAGATGGCAAAAAGGCATTAGATGTCTTGGAAGATGAAGATTTCGATCTCGTGCTTACAGATGTTCGCATGCCTAAATTGAATGGCTTAGAATTATTACGTGCGGTTAAAGAAAAATCACCTAAAACTCAAGTAGTAGTTATGACCGCATATGGGACTATCGATAACGCTGTAGCAGCTATGAAAGAAGGCGCCTTTGATTATTTGATCAAAGGTTCCGGTTTTTCTGCCGATGTTCTAGTTTCTACAGTAAATCGTGCTTTTCTGGCTCCTGAAAGCTCAATTCATCCTACGTCGCACCCTTCTCCACAAACGGAATCATTGGGAGAAAAGAAAAGAATTGTCACGCAAAATAATGAAATGAAAAAACTCCTGCAATTTGCCGAAAACGTTGCCTTCAGTAAATCTACTGTTCTTATCATGGGAGAAACCGGCACCGGAAAAGAACTATTCGCGCGTTATATTCATCAATGTAGCCCTCGTTCCGAGAAACCATTTACTGCTGTAAATTGTGCTGCCTTGCCAGAAGGTTTGCTCGAATCCGAACTATTTGGTCATGAAAAAGGATCTTTCACCGGTGCGACCGAAAACAAAGAAGGAAAATTTGAATTAGCCAACCATAGTTCATTGCTATTAGACGAAGTCACAGAAATGTCCATGTCCTTGCAGGCAAAACTCCTTCGAGTTTTACAGGAACATGAAGTCGATAAAATCGGTGGACGAACACCCATCCCGGTCGATGTTCGAGTAATTGCTACCAGTAATCGGGATATTCGGAAACGTATTCAAGATCAAGAATTTCGTGAAGATCTATTTTACAGATTAAATGTAGTGCCACTTAATCTCATACCATTGCGAGAAAGAATCGATGATATCTCCGTTCTCACGGAAAACTTCATCCACCAATTTTGTGAGGAGAATGGCCAATCGCCTATCAAAGTAGATACCACGACATTGACTCTGCTCAAGAAATATCGTTGGCCCGGAAACATCCGTGAATTGGGAAATATTGTTGAACGCTCCTGCCTCATGTGCCGGGGAGATACGATGTTGCCGACACATTTATTTTTTGATGAAGAGTTATACTCAAAAGATAAAGTATTGCCACGTTTATCCGGAACGATTTATGAGATGGAAAAAGAGTTAATAATGCAGACCCTCGAAGAGGTCAACGGCAATAAAACAAAAGCCGCTGATTCCCTGGGCATCAGCATCCGCACCCTTCGGAATAAACTTAATGAATATGGGTAATAAACTACAATAGATCAATACTCAACAATTAATCTAGCTTATATACTTTGAAAATATAAAATTTAAATTAAATCTAAAAGATTATTAAAAAGGTGGGGGTCCNTAATCAATGATTGTTGATTATTTCATACTCAAGTTTGATATAAACTAGATAATAAAATAATAGAAACATATAAATATTTAGTGAATATATCTCAAATAATTTACCTACTACTATTTGGCCTTAGTAATGCTTTTAAAAAAATTTTCATTCACCTTTTAATCACTTATCCAACAAAGACCTAAAGGTTTCCGAATGTAGATTTTCACTTTCTATTATTTTCTCTAATCTAGCTTTTATCTGAATAGATTCAAATAATGGAGTGTTAATATTCTGGTCTATAAAATGCCTCAACTTATCATAATCTTCTGCAGCTTTCTTCTCCCCTAAGTGGTGGAAAAAAAAACATAGACGTCTTGGTGTTATCGCCAGGAAAATACCTATNATCCATCCAAGCAAACGATTAATTTTTAACAAAAATATTTGATAACCAGAGAAGTTCCAATTCATTTCATCAATAATTCTAATTAGTTCCTTTTCATGTGATATCTCATCTTCTAAAATTTTCTGGAAAACATCTTTTGGCTGTCCCTTCAAAAATAATTCAGCTTCATATATACCTATAGCTTGATCTTCTGAAATTATTAATTTTATAAAAGTATTTTTTAATTTATTATCAATTATCATCATTATTATTTATATAGAACTAGATTTTATTCCTTTAACAAAACTCCTTCAGTCGCAATTAAAGAAACAATGTCTCCTGTTTTTATATTCTGCATTATTCCCTTTGCATTTGTTATGGCTGGCAGTTGAAGTTCTCTTAATATAATTGAACCGTGAGAAAGGTCCCCGCCTGTTTCAACTGCAGCACCAGAGACTTGTGAAAAAGNTGGTATCCAACCAGCATCTACTGCTGGAGCAATTAAAATTGTTGTTTCTTTATTAAAAGNATTGGGAATTTCTAAGTTAGGCGAATTTGCAACCCANGCTCTTCCTTTAACAACCCCACCGGTTAAACTTAATCCAAAGAATGTGTTTTGTGATTTACTTGCATGGTAATCCTTTTCAAAGGGGCTAAGAAAAGTATTTCTTTTCATCATATTTGGAAGGTTGTACTTTCCATTTGTGCTGATTTCCTCTATTCTTTTTTCATAAGATACTTCTGAATAATAATTTGGCGGATTTAATTTTCTTAATTCTGAAATTTTTAAATCCCATATTGATGCAAATTCCGGCATTAATCCTTCTTTTTTCATTTTATTTTCCTTACTCAGCCATTCTTCCCTTATCGACTCAAAAGCTTTCATTGCCTCATATCGCATGTTTTCTCTTGCATATAACAAAGGTTTCAAAGCCCACCAAAATGGCAGTGTTGCTAAAGAAAACAAATTACGCACATTTTTCTTTTGTTTGAATGGCCTTCCAGTTGTAAGAAGTTTTAATATATGTTCATAGTTCTCCCTAAATCTTGGNTGAGAAATATCACTTTCATAAATACCACGGTGCCCGTGATTTTTTATGTATTCTTCCCATAATTTTTTGAAGTCCTTATCATCTGGAATTTCACCTTTTAAAAGCGANTCTTTGAAGCGTGGATTATTTTCGATCAAGTCAAACAAAGGNGTTAAGTCTTTTAATATNCTNGTTCCTGGCGTTATATGATTTTCTAAATANGTATTCAGNGTTTTAAAATAACGCAGGACAGCAATTGGGCCTGCCATTACCATTGTATGCATAAGCATTTGGTGAACCAAAGTAGTATAAAATTTTTCTGTTTTTTGAATAAGGTGAGAAGTATTTTTTGCCTTCGAATTTCTTAAGGATAAAAAATAATTTATTGCAGCTTTTGATTTCTTTTTAATAACTAATTGTGACAAGAAAATTTTTAGATACACTCTCCAATTCGCCAATATTCTTCCAAAGTTCAGATCATAATCCTTTTCAAAGCTTCCACCCATTGAATCTCTTAAAAGTTTAGTTGGCAAACCCCATTTGCGCAGCATTTCAGATAGAAGTGAAATATTAAAATACGGCCGACCTTTAAAGGACTCAACCATTAATCTATTCTTTGGTAATTTAGGATCAAATTCCTGATAAAACCTAAACAAATTGGGAGAGCAATTGATAATGAGACTATTCATAAATACTGACGGTAATGGAGGCAAGATCTCTTTATGATTGCTCAAATCAAACAAATCATTCCTAACAAGTTTCCTTGTAATNGGGCGAATTTGTAACAACCAACATATATTTCCATCATCGGCCCATTCTATATCCCATTCTTTTTCCCCAAAAATCGCTCTTATCTCTTTAAGCAAAATTTGAAGCCGATTATAAAATGGTAAATCTTTAATATTTGTGGANTTTTTTACTAAAAANTCGTAGCTTTTTAACTTGGGAATGGTTACTTGTTTTCCTGTTATCTCACCTGAAACTAATTTTGAAGCAATTCCCTCTGTCCAGTTTATTTGGTCATCTTCATACTCGCTCTCAGTAAAAGCCACCCCNGAATATTTTGCTTCCACCATTTCCATTATCAAAATATCCTGGCGGGATTTATCTTTATAATTAAGAGCAGATTTANCCACCTTATCAAGGCCATTTATTATTTGACCCGGCTTATTTCGATCTATGGAAAGAACCGTTTCGAAAACACCTGCCAAACTATTGTCTTGTTGGTCTTCGGCTGAAAAAGCTGAGCGAATTGCAATACTAGGTTTTGTTAGACTAGTTTGGATTTCTGTTATTAATTTTTTTTTCTCTTCTTTGTTATGCTTAATCCNCNCCCATATTTCATGCGGNAATACATATCCCNTCGGAACAAAGATGTTTTTACAAGCNGCATAATCCAATCCTTTTGCTTTAAAGCCATATTTGGAGTTATTAATATTTCCTGAGCCGACTTTAATTAAGCTTTTTGGAATACTATTTTGATACATGAGATTTCACTNTTAAATCTGTTGCTATTTTTGTAACTTCAAATGCATAACTCTCCGGCTGATCAATCATAGGAAAATGATCCCAACCAGGAATTATCAGCTTTGAGTGACAAGGAAAAATTTTTTTCAACTCATTTATTTCACTTGGTTTTAAAATCCAATCTTTCTCTCCCCATAAGAATGTAGCAGGCACATCAATCGGTATTAATTTTTTGAACCATGAGTAATCAATTTGTTGAAACATACTCTCAAATGCCTCACATTTCCCAAAAGCNTCGAANAATATTTTTTCAAAATTTGAATCAATTTTATTCTGGAAAAATCTTCTTCTAAAAATAGGTCTNAATAAAGAACTNGCGATTAAATTTTTAGCTATAAATGCTACTCCTGGCAATTTCATTAGCTTTGGAAATATTCTTTTATTCAAATTTGCACCAACGATTGAATGCAAGATTACCCCATCGACTAGGGCCNCATGTTTTTGTAAAAATTCTAAAATGAATACTCCTCCCAANCCATGTCCCATTAGAATNCTGGGTCTTTGGATATTGCNNANNTAATCTGCTAACCAATCAGCATATTCATTTATAGATAACCTTNCCGCTGTTTTATTTTTAATATCAAAACCCGGTANAGTGGGATTATAAAANTTTATATTTTTTGGGAATAATGACTTTGNCATATCAAANCGAAAACCACCNCCACCGTTACCATGAATTGCTGTTATTGAAATANTTTTTTCTGAATCCATTTCTATTCACAAAATTAAAGGTATTTACAATAATGTTACCTTTAAATTTCAGAAAATATGTTAAGAGTCGGTTAAGATATTTTGGCATTACATTACGTTNACACTATTACTCATGGATACTTTTTGTAGTTCATATTATTAAAGATTTAAAGTAACGATATAGGCTACTTGGAGGTTTTGAATAACAACTCAGAATTTTAATACTGTTAAATTCATGACTATCTTTTCTAAAGTATAGACAGATCAGATTGATTCTATGTACAATAGCCGATTATTTTCTTAACGGTGATATTTGATGTTTGAACCTACCTCTACTGGCAGTGAGATCCTAGGCACATATAATCTTTCGTTAGTTTTTCTGTCTTACTTCATAGCAACCTTTGCTTCCTATACNGCCTTGGACTTAGCCATGCGTATAGGGGAAAGTCATGGAAATTCAAAAAAGATTTGGGTAAGTGGATGTGCATTTTCAATGGGGGGTGGAATCTGGGCAATGCACTTTACCGGCATGTTAGCTTTTAAACTACCAATATCTATTAGNTACGAATTGGGGCTTACTTTAGGATCTCTTCTAATTGCAATTCTCGCCGCGGGGTTTGCCTTTTTTTACGCTACCCAAAAACCTATTAAATTATTTAGAGTGGTTTTAGGTGGGATCATCATGGGTGCTGGAGTTGTAATAATGCATTACTCTGGTATGCAGGCAATGAAGTTTTCCGGATCAATGCATTATAAATTAGACTTATTTGTGGCCTCAATTCTTATTGCTATAGCCGCAGCAACAGTAGCCTTAAGCCTAATCATATTTTTTGGCAAAAAAGATCAAATACCTAGTTTCAAGTATAAATTATCTGCAGCACTGATTATGGGACTCGCTGTCTCGGGTATGCATTACACAGGAATGGAGGCGACGGTCTTTATTTCTAATGGACCTGCTTCTCCTTTGTTTGAAAGCACAGCAGGTGTTCCTATACTCATATTTAGTATTTTAGGAATCACAGTATTAATTTTAATTGTAGCTATTATTGCCTCAATCACCCAAGGCGAATTTAATAATTTAAAATTNATTAAAGATGAATTAGAAATTTTAGTCGAAAGGCGNACTAAAGAGTTGAAAGCCTTGGCCAGCTTTCCCGATGAAAACACTAGTCCTATTTTTAGAGTTGACCCAAATAATGTTTTACTTTATTCCAACTCAGCTGGATTAGATTTTTTAAGTTCCTGGAATTGTATAGTAGGTGATGAGATCCCAGAGCCTTTTATGGAATTTATAAGCAAACCCCAATCCAAGGATAAATTTAATAAATTAGAAGTCCAGCAAGGAAATGAAACATTTGAGTTTGATATCGTAAATGTACCTGAAATGCCTTATTTAAATATCTACGGATCTAACATTACAAAACGAAAAATCGCAGAAAATAATATCATGATTGCCAAAGAATCGGCCGAGAAAGCAAACCAAGCTAAAACTGATTTTTTAACTCATATTAGCCATGAGTTAAGGACACCCATGAATGCTATTTTAGGTTTTACTGAACTGGTTAGTATGGACTCTATTAATCCACTGCCTAATTATCAAAAAGAAAAATTAAATCAAGTTACTGCATCAGGCAAACACCTCTTAAAACTTATTAATGAAATGTTAGATCTTTCTACAGTCGAGTCTGGAAACTTGAAAATAACCATTAAAATAATCGATATAATTCCTATAGTCGACGAAGTAATTTCGACTTGTCAATCACTGGCCGAACAAAATGAAATAACCATTGCACATGAAAAATTTACTGAGGATAGATTTTTTGTTGAAGCTGATGATAATCGCCTGAAGCAAGTGATTTTAAACTTAGTCTCAAATGCGATCAAATATAATAAGCCTAATGGTAAGGTCTTTATTTCGTATGCAAAGCAGAAGAAACCTCAAATACGTTTAGTTATTAAAGACAGCGGCTATGGAATTCCAGAGAATGATCAAGATAAGGTTTTCAAGCCATTTCAACGTTTTCATACTAATAATGCAAATATTGAAGGGACAGGAATTGGTTTATCAATATCCAAACAGCTTGTTGAATTGATGTCAGGTTCCATTGGCTTTGAAAGCACCCAAGATAAAGGTAGCCATTTTTATATTGATCTGCCTCTTTCAAATGATGCTCTTGCACAAAAAGAGCTTGAAATTCAGAAAAAAACCCTAACTGCTAACAAGGAACCAAACAAGCATAAAAAAATCCTATATATTGAAGATGTGTTGGTAAATATAAAATTGGTAGGCCACATTTTATCTCTTCGGAAAAATATTAGTTTTTTATCAGCAACACAAGCTTCAGAGGGAATTGAGATAGCCAAATCTGAAATGCCAGATCTTATCCTTATGGATCTACGTTTACCAGATATGGATGGGATAACGGCTTTTAAGAAATTGCAATCAATAAACGAGGTTAAAAATATTCCTGTAATAGCATTGACTGCCAATGCTATGGAAGGAGAAGCAGAAAAAGCCTTAGGCTTAGGTTTTGAAGATTACATCACTAAACCATTTGATATTAAAATTTTTTTAAAAGCCATTGATAAATTTTTAGTTTGATTAATCTATTGATAGATTTTACGATAAACTATAAACCTTGAAAGCTAAAAACAATTATTATGAAACTAATTAACATTAAACTCATGGAAGGCAACATTTTGTAAAAAGGATTTTTTATTTTTAAATGGGTAATCATTGCGGCAAGCATTAAACCAGCGATTCCTAGCGAACCAAGAATAACAACGGTTAAATCTGTGCTGAACAACATTATAACGAAAGACAACTTTAAAATTCCCACAAGATCTCTTAGCCATATAGGCAAACCAAATTCCTTAAATTCTTCAGCTATGTTCTGATACCGGACAACCCAAACAAAAAAAGTGGAACCTGCTACTAAGGCTTTCAATGCTGATATTAAAGCTGTAGTGGAAATAATCATATTTAACTCCTTTTTAAAACTCATTAGTAAACTCCCTAAGCAAATAGAAAGGCTACTTTAATTCTCAGTACACCCAGTTAAGAGTTTTTCTTCCTAGCCATTTAACAGTGAATTTTTGCTGCTAAATTTTTAATCTGAACCTTCAATATGCATTCTAGCTGGTGGTCTTTCATCACATGGTATACTAGGGTTAAATCCGCATTCATGGAAACGTACTAACTTAGAGTCAATAATCATACTATTTCCACGTGCATATTTTTTTGCAGTCATAAATGCCTCTACAGCATTTTCATGAAGATTTAGCTTGTGAAGCGTTAAACCAAGATTAAAGGAAACTACTCCAAGGCCAGGGTCCCGAAATTGCTGGGCCAAAGATTTTGCCCTCTTAAATGATTCGCTCGCCTCACTAAATAATTTTAATTCAAACTGATGTATTCCTTTTTGATTAATCATTGAGATTTCAAGGTCAAAATTTTTTGATCCCTCTGCCTTAGGTAATTTAATAGGGTTTTCTAATTCAGTATCCGCCTGCGCGGACAATAAGTTCATAAAAAAAATTAACAATGTATACAAAATTATTTTTTTCATACTAATAGCCTCTGTTATTAAATTCTTTCAGAGAGTTTTCTTAATACAACTTTTTGCTGATTAAAAAAATCAAGAAATGACTCCCGCCTCTCTTTGTGAATGTCGAATATATTTAATGATTTCNNTAATCTCCTCGTCATTAACCTTTCCTTTTTGGGAGGGCATTGCTCCTGAATCTGATCCATTTAATATGGCCCTTACCATCCTTCCATTNGGATANTTTNTTGGAACAAACTTTTCCTGNAGAAATGTTGGGGCTCCTTTTCCNCCCATTGCATCAGCACCATGGCATTGTGCGCAAACCTTATGAAAAGTTGTCTGTCCTACTTGGTATTCTGCTGGGACAGTTTTCTTTGGTTCTATAGCGCAGCCTGTAAATATCATTCCAAANATTAGCAATAGCGCAAGCAAGAATGTTTTTGTATAGAATTTTTCCATCGTCAAGTCCATTATTGGGTGAGTTATTATTTTATTCAAATTAGTTATTCATCAAAGTATCTATTGTTTTTGTTCGGTAGCTAAATATGGTTTCCAANTCTTTTTTTATCCATTTNCCGACAATCAAATCCCCTAATAAACCAAANGGNACTTTGTAAACAACATGGTCTTTTATTAAAGTTCCNCCATTTTTTTCTTCAAATTTATGNGTGTGATACCAGTGGCTNTAAGGNCCTTTTATTTGAATNTCNGAAAATTTGGAAACTGGTTTCCANTCAGAAATTTTNGANTNCCANGTNACNGGAATNCCGTGAAGTGACAANCGGTAGGTAAATTTNGTTCCATTTTGTATTTCTGGAGTTGACTGGCTTAATATTTTGAACTTTAAAAAATCTGGAGTTAATTTCTCAAGATTCTTGGCTTCCTTGAAAAAAGCAAATGTTTTGTTTATGGACTGAGGAACCCATTGTTCTATTTTTATTTCGTGGTAGGAATGCTCACACACTTCTTTAAATGCTTCTTCCAGTTTGGGGTACTTAAACTCAAATCCATTTTTACAAATTTTTTCTGCTGAAACTTTCTGACTGTGGAGCAATAAATCAGAAAGGTCCCGCAAACCCATCTTTAATAAAATACTTGGAACAGGTAATATTGTCGGACGTTTTAAAATTCGTCCTAAAGTTTTCGTGAATTCGACGTTTTTAACAGGGTTTGGGCTTACAGCATTTATAATTCCATTAACTGAAGGAGTTTCTATAGAATAAATCATCATATCTACAAAATCATTAATATGGATCCAACTCATCCATTGCGAGCCATCTCCGAGCTTTCCACCGACCCCAAGCTTAAATGCCGGTATTATTTTTTCTAAAGCACCCCCATCATGACCTAAAACCATACCAAGACGACATATCACGGTCCTGATACCAAGTTCGTTAGATTTAGTTATTTCATTTTCCCAAGACTGACAGATTTGCGAAAGAAAACCTGCACCCTCAGAACTTGTCTCATTTAGTTCTTCATCTCCTCGATCTCCATAAAATCCGATTGCCGATGCTGACAAAAATACTTTAGGTTTTTCGTTCATTGCTCCCATAGATTGAACTATACGGCGTGCTGACATGATCCTGGAACTCATTAACTTGTTTTTTTGATTTTCTGTCCAAAAACTACTTGCAATGTTCTCTCCCGCAAGATTTATCACAGCATCAATATCTTTTAAAGAGTTTGTGGGTAGCGGTTTTTTTTCAGGATCCCATTCATGAACTTCACAATATATTGGAATATGAAACCTGGCCGTTTCTTTATTTCTAGTAAGAACTACAATATCATGGCCCTTTTCATCTAATTTTTTTACAAGTTCTTTTCCAATAAAACCGGTAGCGCCTGTTACAAGAATTTTCATGACCACCTACCCTCTATATATTTAAAGTGTTTGTTGAGTTATATAAAAACTATCTTTTAATTTTTTCCAATTGTGGTTAAAAATTTTTTATCTTCTTTTTTTGAAGCATATCCCTTGTGACTATCTTCAAAAGCAGCCCAATGTCTTCGACTTAATTCTTTAGTAGAAATAATTTTCTTTTTTTTAGTTTTTGTGTTTAAAACCGTAACCTCATAAAACATAATCCACCTCTTTATTTAAGAATAGTATCTGACGGAAACCCGTCGATCCGGACTTCTTTAGTTGGCAAGGAGAGTCCTTAAGAAACCGGATACCCTAAAATTTTAGTGACTCCATTTAGAGCTTTACAACGGGTTTCCTCTAAAAATGTAATTACCTTTTTATGTTTAATAGCTAATCAAGCTAATTACTATTTAATACGCTTTCCGTATTAAATGACTCGACATGCTTACCCAAGAATTCCGCAAAATTATTCATACAAAAAGGCCATGCGTATTGAATTTCGATTGTTGGGTGTTGCAAACGCAATTTTTCTACCTCTTCCGGTATTTCACTTTCAGAATGTGAACCTCCTCGGGTTATCATTGTGGTTACAAGAATAATTTTGGAGTAACTATCACCAGCTAATTCATTTACAGCATCTTCAATATCTGGGTAACAAAACTCGTTGTAGGCAGTTTTTACATGACAAGTATCCAAATATTTTTCTAATTCGGAGGCTAGGCTTTCTAATCCTGTTTTATAGGGATCATTTTCTGGAGTTCTTTTCCATCTTCTAATAGCCTGATCTAGTTCTATCTCTTGTTTTGTAATATCAGATCCAGTTTTCACTCTGGTCTTATGGATTCTCATAAACTTTTCTACTAATTCGGATGATATATCACTTGGAAGACCACCATGACCAACCAGAACTACTGCTGTTTTTAAATTATTCACTAGTTTTTCCCTTACTTTAAAATAGAACAATAAATTTAATTAACCTTTTAAAAACACAAAGATTCTATGGATTAATAATAACTGAATCGTATAAATTATCCTGTCAAGATCCATTCAAGGTCTTGTTAAGATAGAGTTAAGGTTTAAAATTATTTAAATAAGATTTTGCTATCGTTTTAGATAAAATGACGGGTCGGAGATCAATAGTATCTTTTAAAAATCAACCTTTATTATCTTCTCGTTTTATGAGGGCAGCGTTGTCAAGCGATTGCCTGCAAGATCTATATTGAGGGGGGGGGTACGAGCGTAGTTTAAGGTAATGATAAACTAATGAGCTTAAGTTTAAACTCTTTTTTGCAACATTGAACATATTGCTTATTTAAATTTAGAACGATATTTTGTATTAAATAATGTAAAAACAATTTTACTAATCATACTTACTAAATTTTTTTTAAGGTTTCAATCTGTTTTAAATATGAAGCCTACGCTTCTTATTGTATTAATCAAACTTCCTGAACTTTTTAGTTTTTTTCTAAGATTATGGACGTGTGTGTCAATCGTACGCGACTCTACCTCTTCATTTATATTAAAGATAATCCTATTTAGTTCTTTCTTTGTATATACTTTTCCAGGGTTATCTATTAAAAGATTTAATATTTGATATTCACTAAATGTGAGGTTAACAAGTTTTCCTTTGACTTTAACCTCCCTTTTAGAATAATCAACTTCCAACTCCTTTACTTTTTTAAATCCATTATTTTCTTTATATTTTATAGAGCGTGTCAGGAGATTTTTTATTCTTAGAATTAATTCATCTGCGTTATAAGGTTTGGTTATATAATCATCTGCCCCTAGCTTCAGTCCTTCTATCTTGTCACGGTCCTCTCCTTTTGCGGTCAACATTATAATCGGATAGTCCTTCGTAACTTTATCCTTTCTTAATGTTTTACAGAGTTCAAATCCATCTATATCTGGCAAACCAATATCTAGGATAACCATGTCAGGTTTTTGATTTTTGATCATTTTCAAACCAGCAGCTCCAGTCTCTTCAATATGAACATCAAAATCCTCCATTTCAAGTTGATAGCGAATTAATTTAATATTGGTTTTATTGTCTTCTATTACCGCTATTTTTTTTGACATTAATTTTTGGCCTAGGATTATTTAATTAAAAAATAGTCTTACAAGAGACTCGAACAGTATAAGAGCTAAACTTTGCAAATCTTAACATAATCTTAACGAAGAATTTGTGCCGCCCAAGTATACTCGAAACATGGTCGAAAGCCCTCTTTTGGGTGGTTTTTATATTTTTTTTAATTTCTTCACTTTACAAACAACATAAATTTCAATCATTTGATCGAAATTATTCCCATATGAAAAAGTTGCTAAATAAATTAGTAAACGATGAAGAACTTAGTAAGGAGCTGACCCAGCTAATCGATACTGCGAACGCACCTATATTTGGGGTTGATACAGATGGAAATGTTAATGAGTGGAATCAAAAGGTTGAACAAATTACCGGATTCACCAAGGCTGAGGTTATGGGTCATAACCTTGTCGAAACCAGGATAACCGACGAGTTCAAACAGCCTGTACATAAAGTCCTTAATGAAGCACTTCAGGGAAACGAGACTTCCAACTATGAGGTTCCTCTATTCACCAAAAGTGGTGAAAGGGTTATGGTTCTTCTAAACGCGACTACCAGAAGAAATCCGCAGGGAAAAATTG
>NZYH01000080.1 GCA_002697825.1 Nitrospina sp.
CAAAGAATTTTTTTATTCTGCGAAATCAGACTGTTCATTAAAACATTTGTATCCATAAGGTATTTAAGAATAAATTCGCGAAAAATCATCAGGTCGTTCAGCAACCCATCAAACTTTGGCAATTGCTTTCCATAAAGACTCTTAAGTACCTGGCTTTTTTCTTCATAATTGGCCTCGAGCCTACTTTTAAGATATTTCTCATCCCTCAAGTCACAAGCTCGAATACCTATTCTTGCAATTTTATCTGCATAAGAGGGACCTATACCTCGTCCGGTCGTACCGATTTTCTCAAACTTACCTTTTTCTTTTTCTCTTCCCTGATCGCTTACTTGGTGATAAGGCATAATCAAATTCGCCCGATCACTAATGACCAACCTACCCTCTAGATTGATACCAACTGCCTCCAATTGCTTCATTTCATCCAACAATGCCATGGGGTCAACGACAACTCCATTTCCGATAATACAAAGCTTGTTGTCATGAAAAATTCCTGAAGGTATTAGATGCAAAACGAATTCTTTTTTATCAAAACAAATGGTATGACCGGCATTGTGACCACCTTGATAACGGGCAACTACATCTACATGATCGGCTAAAAGATCAATAATCTTTCCTTTTCCCTCATCTCCCCACTGCATTCCCAAAACCACTGCAACCGGCATTTAATACTCCTTAAAAAAGAACAAATGTACAAACAAAATTGAGGCCAGCCCATGATTATCCTCACCCCTCACCCACTTGTCAACTACTAGGCGTAGGGCCAAAAAACGCTGGCTTATTTTCAAAATAAAAGAGAGTAAGTCATCTTTACAAACTACTGTTTTTGCTAACCAAGTTTTCCAAATGTAATTTTACTCGAAATTATCTTCAGAAACTTGAAAGTAATAGTTTTACTACATTAAGGATCCTTCCTGTTTTCGCGGACAAACTTCATTAGTGTTGGAATTTCTTAAGGAGAGTTTTAATCGTTTCTATTTTTATCATAGGCCCAATATCGATACCGGGACAAAACCCACCAACGAGTTTCCACATGTTTTTAGAGTCCATATTCTCACGCCAGAAAGGGTAAGAAAGGCATTGCTTAGGCTTTACTTTATGAATACCACACCCCTGATCTGTCAAAAAAGTGCAGGGTGCGCCGTTTTCCCCAACTTCCAAAACCCATTCCCCGTCACTCCGAATAAGAAATGTCTTTTTAAACTCTGCAATAGAGAAATCTAAATAGGCAGCGGCCTTACGAATATCTTCACGATCGAAATGAACAATCCCTGGCTTAGCACAGCATTTAAAACAGTCAGGTTGGCATTCAAAACGCAAAGGTTCCTTTTCCCACCATTTTTTCACAGAGTACCCTCGCCTATTGAAAGTTTAAAAAATAACTAAGTCGTCACGATGAATCACTTCTTCATAAAAAGATTTACCAATTGATTTTTTTATAGTTGAAGTTTTCATACCTTTAATTTGCTGGAGGTCACGGGAACTATAGTTTACGAGGCCTCTTCCAATTTCCTTACCAACTTCATCCAAAATCATTACTGCCTTACCAAATTCAAATTCACCTTCTATCTTTATCAGCCCGGCGGGAAGCAAACTCTTGCCCCTTTCAACTAAAGCCTTTCGCGCTCCCGCGTCGACAACAAGTGTTCCCGCTGGTTTAAGAGTATGTGCAATCCAGTGTTTGCGGTCGCGAATCTTCCCTTTACCCGACCAGAACAAAGTACCCACATCCTTGCCGGAAAAGACATTTTTCAATACTTTTTCGTCCAGGCCGTTTACAACTAACGTGGGAATACCAAAACTCATAGTCTTTTTCGCTGCCAGCACTTTGGTATACATTCCTCCTACCGTCAACAGATTATTACTTTTTCCTGCTGTACGTTCGATCTCTTCATTCACCCGCTCAACATGTGAAATTAGTTCTGCTTTTTCATCTTTATTTTTAACAAAGGGGTCCCGATTATAAAGCCCTTCAACATCAGAAAGAATTATTAAAAGTTGTGCATCCACCAAGCAGGCAACCGTAGCTGACAGCGTATCGTTATCCCCAATTTTGATTTCCTCTACCGTAACAGAGTCATTTTCATTAATAATAGGTATAACCTTTCTTTCGAGAAGAGCTTCTATAGTGTGTTTTGCATTTAAGTAGCGGCGGCGATTTCCCAAATCATCATGACTCAATAAAATCTGCGCTACCTTTATATCTTTCTTATCAAAAGCTTTTTCATAAGTGTGCATTAGAAAACTCTGGCCTATTGCTGCGCAGGCTTGTTTTTCTGGGATTGAAAGATCGGCTCGGCTAAATCCCAACCTTTCTCGTCCCGCCATAACAGCCCCCGAAGATACGATTACCACATCGCAACCCAAGTCTTGTATTAGTTTTATCTGGCGAGCATAATGTCTTACCCAGTCTTTACTCAATCCACATTCTAGTGAGGAACGACCCTTATCTTTGTTAGAAATAACACTGCTACCAATTTTAATTACGACACGTTTAATGTCTTTTAGAATTTCTTGCCGAATCATGTTTTATATTTTTAAAATTGAAAACAACCTATTTAAAAAGAGTCATTAATGTAGCCTAATTTTTTTATAAGGTCATGGGAATTTTTATTTTTTCGTCCATAAATTCACCCAGAGCCATAAAATATTTGGAAGCACTTTTTCAGGGGATTTTTCTTACTATAACCTTCAACCTTTCTACTTTTTCAACATACACTTTTTCTCCCTCCCTTATTTTTCCNTCACANTCCGCCTGCCANAATTCNCCATGNACAAGAANACTACCCTNNGGGTTCAATTCCTNCTTTACANTNCCCGTTTCTCCAANCATGCCCTCTGCNCCCCCTTGNTTCNTNANNTCTCGGGCTCTAGTTGCAAAAANAGCAATNNCTANNGAGAANANAATTGCAAGNCCCATAGTNGGATAAAGAATANCTNGCGAAATCTGCATGGTCGGGTCATCNCTGTCGATCAACATCGTTGATCCAAGAAATATAGAAACTACCCCNGCTAACGATAAAAGCCCATAACTCATCACACCAATTTCTGCTATAAAAAATAAAGCTCCAAGGATAATNAATAATAATCCTGCATAGTCAATGGGAAGAGTTTGCATCGCATAAAGAGCGAGCACCATACTGACCGCGCCGATCACTCCTGGAAAAACAAGACCAGGGTTGGACAGTTCAAAGTAAAGTCCCACCATACCAATCATTAGGAGGATGTAAGCCACATTTGGATTCGAAATAATATTCAGCATTTTTTGGCGCGTATTCATTTCCTGAAAAATAATTTCTTGATCGGTGGTCTTCAGTAATTTAAGACCAGAAGCTACTCGTACTTCTCGATTATTGAGCGCAAGTATTAGAGCTTGAATATCTGTAGCAATAAGATCTATCACATTTAGCTTTTTTGCTTCCTCCGCAGATATTGAAACACTTTTAACCACGGCAAGTTCGGCCCAATGGCTGTTTCGTTTACGCAACTCAGCCAGAGAACGTATGTAGGCAGCTGCATCGTTAACCACCTTTTCTTTCATAGTCTCTCCCTGACCACCTTCACCACTTCCTCCCATCATATTTACTGGATGCGCTGCACCAATATTAGTTCCCGGTGCCATGGCAGCAATATGTGAGGCGATTGTAATGAAGGCTCCGGCCGAAGCTGCCCGTGAGCCGCTGGGAGAAACATAAGTAGCCACGGGCACTTCAGAGCTTTGTATTTTCTTGATTATCTGGCGCATAGAGGTATCTAAACCGCCTGGTGTATCCATATTAAGAACAATCAATTCTTGTTGGTCCTCATTAGCTTTGTGAATTTCATGAGAAACAAATTCAGCAACGGCTGGGTTGATAGCACCTGAAATCTTAACAACTACAATTTGATTGGCTGCAAAGGCTGGAGAAGTAAACCAGAAGAACAGAAAAAAAATAAAGAGGAATTTATTTAACATACTCGGAAACCTCCCAAGAAGTTTTGCTTACTCGCCATTGTTTCACAGGGATCATTGCAAATCAAAGAGGTTTTACTTAAAAATAAATGTTAAAATGANNTNGNAANTTATTTTAANAAGNGAACTTTGATGCCTTATAAAACAATATTTATTGTCGACCCNATTCGCGGCGAACGCATACAAATGGCTAAATTTCTTAGTGAAGAAATTATTACAGTTTTNACATTTGTATCCATCAGCGATTGTTTCAAAAAACCTGGNCTCATCCATTGTGANCTTATCGTATTCGTACCCCGAACAGATAAAAACGAAATTAAACATTTGTNCAACATAAAAAAGAAGTACCGTCAGATACCTCTCATTATACTTTTAAATAATGATTTTCCAGATATCAATCTCACGGAAATATCTGAAAATAGTTTCTCTAATCCCTACAAGGCAATCAATAATGAAAAGGTACGAGAAATTATGCTTGGTCTGCTGACTCCCGAAGGTTTACCACCTCGCACCGAAGTTCCNCANCCNGTTCCTATCGCAGATGAGGTGCAAGCTGCATTGTCAGAGAGGCCGGAATGAGTTTATCCCCTAAAACAATTAGACCTATTGCTGTGGGCCCCTATTTGATAGGAAATCAAAATCCCCTAACACTCATTGGTGGACCTTGTGTGATTGAGTCAGAACAAAAAGCAATGGGTATCGCAGAAAAATTAAAACGTATCACCACAGATTTAGGGGTGCCATTTATATTCAAAGCATCTTACGATAAAGCCAACCGGACCTCCATAAAGTCTTATCGGGGGCCCGGCCTTGGAAACGGGTTAAAGATATTACAAAAAATTAAAACTCAACTGGATCTACCAATCCTTTCTGATGTGCATAAAGAAGAAGAGATAGAACCTGCAGCAGAAGTTCTTGATATTTTGCAGATCCCTGCATTTCTTTGCCGTCAAACCGATCTAATAGTTAAAGCAGCACAAACAGGTAAACCTATTAATGTGAAGAAAGGCCAATTCCTAGCACCATGGGATATGAAAAATGTAGTTTTTAAACTTGAGGAAAGCGGTAATAATAACATTTTACTCACAGAGCGAGGTGCTACTTTCGGTTACAACAATCTTGTTGTTGATATGCGCTCACTCGTATTGATGCGCGATCACGGTTATCCGGTGGTGTTCGATGCAACCCATAGCCTTCAACAACCCGGAGGACAGGGCACAAAAAGTGGAGGTCAAAGTGAAATGATTCCTGATCTAGCCCGCGGTGCTGTCGCCGTTGGTTGTGATGCCTTGTTCATGGAAATTCANCCAGATCCCAGCAAAGCACTTTCAGATGGACCCAACATGTTACAAATTGATTTACTACCCAGTCTTCTTGAACAACTTGTAGCGCTCGATCAGATCGTAAAAGGAAAAACCACACCACAAGCGAATTGAAGCCGTGAACCGTCTTGTTGCTATATTGACTATAGGAACTCTGATTTCTCCGATATATAATTCAACATTTTTCTTCCTGGCGGAAGCGGTAGTAACCACCATCTAACTTTTTCCAAATAGAGTAAATAACTTTTAAATATATTGTTATAGCCAAAGGTTGTATTTTACTTGCAGCCAACANAGTTCCGATTAGGAAAGTAAACCTAACTCGATAGTATTGCTTGTAGACTAAATAAGAGGTTTAAGAAAATTAATTTTNTATTTTAGACTTTATNAAGATAATTCCAAAGGAATGCTTAAGAGTGGGGAGGATGGCTCCCTTAAAGGGAGCCGGAGAGAAAAAAACTTGTTAACAATCGAGTTTGGCACGCCACGGATTGGGTCACCTAAAGGTACCCCAATCCGTTGGAGGTGGCAGTGCCAGTTCGAATCTTCAATTTTAAANNAGCAAAGTTTATGCCAAAAAGAAGCCNCCACTTCTTTTTCAAGCTAAACCTATATAAATAAAAAGTTTTTTATTTTTTTTAAAGAGGCTTAACCTTGAAGTNCTCGGAAATTATGACCATATTTTTATAAAAAAATGTCAATTTTTTCCCTTATATTTAGTCAGGCTTCTTTTTAAGTAAAAGAGGATGACCTTTTTTGTTAAATGGTGGATAGCTAAATCGAGATCAATTTAGAAATAAAATCGGTTAAGTTTTGAGTAGCTATTTGTGTGTGAGAACGAAGTGAAATTGCATTTTTAAGAGATTTAGGGTGGGTCAAAACATACCAACCTGCTCTTAACTTTGAGATCTCACCATCGCTTCCAAGAAAACTAGAGGGATCAATCAGCTCGTGATCTACTGCATCTGAAATTCCTCGAATTGATAGGAATGGTATTTTCTTCTCGCGAGCAAGCATGGCTATTTCAATAGTTTCCATCTCCACAGCATCAGCACCAACCTTTTCTCCAAGATCTTGTTTTGCCTCCGGAGTATGAATTACCGAATTAACCGTTATAAGTTTTCCAACTTTTATTTTTAGTTCTCCTGCGAGAGAGATACTTTTAGCTAAACCCAACCATTCTGAATTAAGCGAATTCTCAACTTCAAAAGCAACAGAATCATTCTGCCCATCTAAAATGCAATCGGCTATGAAAAGATCTCCCACCTTTAGCTCTGCAGCAAGTGCTCCTGCGTAACCTATACTTATAATGGCTTCTGGATGAAAGTTTTCTATGACTTGAACAGTCGCTTGTTTTGCTTTTTGCCTTCCCACACCTGTACGGGCAAGCACAATATTCTTTCCCCACCATGTACCTGTCCAAGTTTCGGTTTTATTCAAACGAGTTCGATCAAATATATGCATCGCCTTTTTAATACCGGCAATTTCTTCAGAAACAGCTGCTAATAAAGCTATACTTTTTTTCATAGCGACAAGTATACATGCCTTTACTTGCAAAATTCTAGGTCATGTTAAGAGAGTATGTTAAGGTTCCTCTCTTTAAAATTAAAAAGCACTAAAACAAAAATGGCAAAACTTAAACTGAAGATACCAGTAAAAAGGGGTGATCGCTTAGAGTTGGAGGTAGAAACTCTTGCATCCAGCGGGGATGGACTCTGCCATTACAAAGGCTATACCCTTTTCATTCCTAATGGCCTTCCAGGTGATCGTGTCCAAGGAAATGTGATAAAAACCACACAGCGCTTCGGGGTAGTTGATATATTTGAACGAATACAACTATCAAAAAATCGGGTCGACCCGCCTTGCCCTGTTTTTTTGAAATGTGGTGGTTGTAAATTCCAGGATCTCCATTACGAAAATCAGTTGGAATTTAAAATTCAAGTGGTACGCGACAGCTTAAGTCGTATAGGTGGGATAGAACTCCCTGAAAAAATTGAAGTCCTCGCGTCAGACAGACAATACCATTATCGTAATAAGGGAAGCTTCGCCATTCAAGGAAAAGCCAGCGACCCTAAAATTGGATTCTACTCGGAAGGGTCACATAAGGTTGCGGACTCACCTGTTTGCGATATCCTGTTAAAACCTATTATTAAAGCCAAGGAATGGCTCCGGCAATTATTAAAGAAAAATCAAATTTCTATCTACCATGAAAAATACCACCGAGGGTTAATACGGGGACTGGTTATTCGTCATTCAGAATCGACCAAAGAAACTCTGGTGGGAATTATCACAAATGGAGATAGGTTTCCACGCAACTTTCTGTCCGAACTTACGGAGAAAAAAAAATTAAAAGAACTTGGGATTGTGGGTCTGATACAAAATATTAATCCACGGCCAACGAATGTGATTTTAGGAAAAGAAAACAAAATACTTTGGGGAAAAGAAAGGCTTACAGATAAGCTTGAAGATGTAAGTTTTCATCTTTCGCTTGGGTCATTTTTTCAAATACACCCAGAACAAACTCTATACCTGTACAAACTAATACAAACCTGGTCCGATGCTGCCAAAGAAAAAATAATTGTGGATGCTTACAGTGGCGCAGGAGGGATTGCCCTTTGGCTCGCAGCAAAAGGTAAAAGAGTGATCGCTATAGAGCAATTACCAGCAGCAATGGAAGATGCCCGCCTTAGTGCAAAAACTAATGGGATCAATCAATGCCAGTTTTTGGCGGGAAATGTGGAGGAACACGCACCCCGCGTGATTCTAGAAGAAGGTGTTCATACTTTCATTGTTGACCCGCCTCGTAAAGGCTGTTCCGATGAAGTAATTAAAACACTAATGGAATCGCAACCCGAACAAATCATTTATGTCTCCTGCAACCCAGCTACCCTCGCTAGAGATCTGGAAAAATTAGAAGGATACTCCATAAAGGATTTAAGAGTAATCGATATGTTTCCTCAAACCCACCATATAGAAACTGCGGTCCTTCTCCAACAAGGCGCCGCCACCGTCTAAGAATCTAAAGAAAGATTAGAACAGACTCCGTAATTNAGAACTNTGCATGTTTAGGAGTACGTGGAAAGGGAATGACATCGCGAATATTTTCCATGCCTGTCACGAATTGNACCAANCNCTCAAANCCCAATCCAAAGCCNGANTGTGGTGCNGTGCCAAACCGTCTTAAATCAAGGTACCACCANTAATGNTGAGGGTCTANATTAGCTTCTTTCATACGTTTTAAAAGAATATCNTGATTTTCTTCGCGCTGACTACCACCAATTATCTCACCTAGTTTTGGGAGTAATACATCCATCGCCCGTACCGTCTTACCATCTTCATTCAGTTTCATATAAAACGATTTTATTTTTTCTGGATAATTAAAAACTATGATTGGTTTTTTGAATAACTTTTCACTGAGATATCTTTCATGTTCTGCCTGCAAACCCAATCCCCATTCAACCGGGTAACTGAAGGTCTCCTTGGATTTTTGTAAGCAATTGATCGCATCAGTGTAAGTTAATCGTTCAAACTGGTTATCAATAATATGTTGTAAAGTTTCTAGAATCGTTTTATCAATACGCTGATTAAAAAACTCCATATCTTCAGAACAGTTTTCAAGAGCATCTAAAAGCAAATATTTTACAAATTCCTCGGCGAGATCCATATCATCATCCAGGTCATAAAACGCCATTTCTGGTTCTACCATCCAAAATTCGGAAAGATGGCGACTTGTATTCGAATTTTCAGCACGAAAGGTGGGGCCAAAAGTATAAATTTCTGATAGTGCAAGAGCATAAATTTCTCCCTCTAGTTGTCCACTGACTGTTAAGGACGTTTTCTCACCAAAAAAATCCTGCGCATAGTCAATTTGCCCATCAACTCGCGGAGGATTAGTTAAGTCAAGGGTGGTAACTTGAAACATTTCTCCCGCACCTTCGCAATCGCTCGTAGTTACGATAGGAGTATTCAAATAAGCAAATCCCCGGTCATTAAAAAATTGATGAATAGCGTAAGCCAATCGGCTTCGAACCCGCATTATCGCGCCAAAAGTATTGGTTCGCGGGCGCAAATGAGCAATCTCCCGCAAATATTCAAAAGAATGTCGCTTTTTCTGTAATGGAAAAGTTTCAACATCTGCCGTTCCATAAACCTCTATAAAGACAGTCTGAATTTCCATCTTTTGCCCTTTTCCTTCAGAAACCACAAGCCTACCAATAATTGCCAAACAACTTCCTGTTGTGATTTGTTTATCTACTTTCGAGAATTCTTTTAGGGAATGCTCAATGATGACTTGGATATTAGCCAAACAAGACCCATCATTAATTTCGATAAAAGAAAATCCTCCCTTGGAATCACGACGGGTTCTCACCCAACCTTTAACCAAAACTTCTTTCTGCTCTTCTTTGCTATTAAGCAATTCTTTTATCTTTGTTCGTTTCATAAACTGGTTTCCTAAGACTTACCGATTTCAAATCAACCCACTTCTAATTGACAATAAAGGGGATTTCAGATACTTTAGTTTAGAATTATACTGGTAAGCAATTTTTTTCTTCCATGAAAAAACCTACACCTCATACTATTGTTCCGTGTTTATTCTAGGAAATTTACTACAAGCGACAGCCCAAGTTCTAAATATTATCCTTCAACTTTATATGTGGGTAATCATTGTTCGCGCATTATTATCCTGGGTCAATCCGGACCCTTACAACACTATAGTTCAATTATTNAATAGTATAACAGAACCCGTGCTTTATANAGTACGGCAACTGATACCCATGACAGGAATGGGAATCGATTTCTCACCCATAATTGTCCTACTNGCAATCCAGTTTCTTCAAATATCTCTNGTGGACTCTCTTGCCACATTGGGGGCAAGACTACAATAACCANTTATGCGCTTAAGNTATCTAGACATTCTGGAGCAATGTTTTCACGACAAGTTCCGCGGTTATAACAAACAGGAGGTAGACACCTTCCTCCATTTGATTGCCGATGATTTCAAANCTATGACTGAAGAAATCAAGGAAAAAGATTTATTGATTAAAAAATTACAGGATACTAATAATCAGNCTGAAATTGGNAANAACCCATTATCTCAAATCACTCCAGAAATGCTTAAAGANAAAGCGAAAAAGATTATCAACACTGCCAAAGAAAAGGCCGAGCAACATCGGCAGGGGGCAATAAAAGAAGTGGAAGGATTGATACAGGATATTGAAAAACTTAAAAAACAAAAATCGAGTTTAATAGAAAATATAAAGTCCACTGCCAAAGACCATTTAGATAAATATACAGAAGAAACACCNAACGTCCAATCAGNAAANNCTGATTAAACCATNTGGAAATNGAGTCCNNTTCTCTGTTCTAATACAACCTCAATCGTCAAAAAATAAAGTAACGGGGATACACAACGATNTATTAAAAATGCGATTAACNGCACCNCCAGNAGAAGGTTTAGCAAACAAGTCATTTATGCGATTTTTTGCAAAATGGCTCGGCCTAAGTCCTTCGAAAGTAAATATTATTCAGAGGTTAAGTAGCAAAAATAAAACTATTGNAGTGACCAACCCCACAGAAAAACAATTCCGCCAAATATTAAAAAATAAAAACCTTGCTCCATAAAAAATTACCATGATTAAAACTATCGAGTACTTAGATGGTGTCGTACGCATGATAGACCAGACGAAATTGCCAGCAGAAAAAATATTTGTAGATTGTCGTACAATAGAAGAAGTTGGAGATGCCATTAAGACCATGGTTATCCGCGGTGCACCGGCAATTGGGGTAGCAGCGGCGATGGGTGTAAGTCTTGGGGCAGATTCTATAGGTGCCACCAACTTTGACGAATTCTATCGCGAACTGGAACAAAAATGTGATCTCCTAGCGCAATCTCGTCCGACTGCAGTGAACCTTGCCTGGGCTATTAGTCGTATGAAGCAAGTGACCCAGAACAACAAGTCACTTCCTATCGCAGAATTAAAATTACGATTAAAAGAAGAAGCACTTACTGTTTTAACAGAAGATATTGCCACGAATCAGTCAATGGGAAAACACGGACAAACCCTTGTAAAAGATGATAGTGTGATTTTAACGCATTGCAACGCAGGTGCTCTTGCCACTGCAGGTTTTGGCACGGCATTGGGAGTGGTTCGAGCCGCAGTAAATGCCGGAAAAAATATTCGAGTCCTCGCAAATGAAACACGACCTTTTTTACAAGGTGCGCGTTTGACTACATGGGAATTAAAAGAAGACAATATCCCGGTAAAATTAATTACAGACAACATGTGTGGCTTCTTTATGAATAAGAAAGAAATCGATCTGGTCGTTGTTGGTGCTGACCGTATTGCAGCCAATGGAGATGTTGCTAATAAAATTGGTACTTATATGGTGGCCGTACTTGCCAAAGAAAACAATATCCCCTTTTATGTGGCGGCACCTATTTCAACACTAGACCTTTCCCTCCCATCGGGAATAAAAATTCCCATTGAAGAACGTTCCTCGGATGAGGTGACAAAAATTAACCAGAAAAAAATTTCTCCGGAAGGTATAGAAGCTGCTCATCCTGCTTTCGATATTACTCCCAATCATCTAATCTCTGCTATCATCACAGAAAATGGCATTGCCAGGGCTCCCTTTAAGGAGTCTCTGAAAGCTCTCGCACACTAAAAATGAAAGCAATGATTCTTGCGGCGGGCTTTGGCAATCGCCTCAAACCTCTTACGAACGATCTTCCTAAACCTTTATTCCCAGTTCTCAACCGACCCATTCTGGAACACACCCTTCAATTTTTAAGATCGCATCGCATCCAGGAAGTTGCGATAAACCTTCATCATAAGCCAGAAAAAATCATCAATTATTTTGGTGATGGAAAAAATTTTAAAATGGACTTGCATTATTCCCGAGAAGAAAACATTTTAGGAACTGCAGGTGGAATAAAAAAGCTACAAGACTTTTTTAAAGATGATTCATTCGCGGTCATCAATAGCGATATCCTAACAGACGTTGATTTGAATGATGTTCTGAAGTTCCACAAAGAAAAAAAATCTAAACTAACTTTAGTAGTACGAAAAACTTTCAATACAGACCAATATGGATCTATCCAACTAGATGATAATGGACGTATCGTAAATTTTCTTGGTCATTCCATTATTAATTCGAAGTGTGTGACTCAAGTAATGTTCACCGGTATCCAAATTGTAGAGCCAGATATCTTTTCTCGTATCCCAGAAAATAAATTCTGCGGTACAACTGAAGATATTTTTCCAGGAATGGTTAACGATGGACTACCGGTATACGGGTATCTACATCAGGGATATTGGGCAGATATAGGAACTCGCGAAACCTATATTCAAGCTCACGTAGATGTCCTCGATAGCAAGCTGATATTGAGAACACNTTCAGCCAGAAACCCCGAGGGGTATCTGGCGGTGCAACCGGTTCANATTGGAAAGGACTGTAGAATTGCACAAGATGCACNAATAGGTCCCCATGCAGTATTGGGAAACAATTGCCATTTGAAGTCCGGCGCNGTGGTTAAAAATTCCATACTCTGGTCTGGGGCAACCGTAGGCAATGGNTGNACTGTTGAAAACAGCATTATCGGTGAGGGAGTGACAATTGACCAAAATGTAAAAGACAATTTACTAACACTTGGCACTTAACCCTCGATCTTTNTTTTAGAATNNAACAAATATTTAGTTAGAGTAATTTATGATTACTCAATGTCATTGTGGAAACTGTAATAGCGCCTTCTTCACAATTTATGATGCGTCGCACTTCTGGGAGATCAGCTTCACCCACTCTTAAATATTCATCCGTATAACTTTCAACATCTTTCAATCCTTTCTCCGGATTGAAATAAAACACGGAGTATTTTCTTGTCAGAAATTTACCATCCTGATTCTTCATACTTTCCTCAATATTAATAGTAAAGGAAAAACGGGGTGTTTGCCGGTTGATTTGTTGAATACGTCCATCCTTAACACGATAAAAAGAACTCATACCATCCCCTCCCATAACCACCTTACGTCCTAATGGGTGAGTCCCATCATCACCAAAGACCAATTTATATTTTCCATCAGACTCTTCAAAAGATCGTGGTCCTCGATGCATGGCAATGGAAGCAAGATTTTCATTCAAAAAGTTTTTTATATTCTCCTCTTCAATACTAATCGTAATATCCTTAGGCCCTTTAACGGTTACGGTACCTTTTTTTTCTTCACCATTAATATTTGCAACGACATCTGCAGCAAACCCACCAAACCCTGCTGGCCACCTTGCCGTATTAGAAAAAACTTCCTGCATCGTATTACGTGCTTCAATATCATCTTCAAGAACAGTTTCTACATCTTTTTCTTTGGTATAAGTAGCCATCCTAAATCTCCTTAAAAAAAATAATAGCTCACCTGAAGTTTTGGCAAGCTTTTAATTATAAAAAGTTATAACGCTTATAAAAATATTATACCTTATTTAACCGCAACACTAATGTCAGGAATACCTGCTTTTTGCAAAAGACCCATAACCTGAATAACCTCGCCATAAGGAAGTAACTTGTCAGCCTTAATTATAGCCGTTTGTTTTCTACCTTTTACATCTAGTTTTCTAAGAGCCTGTTCCAGACCTAAAACGGTTATAGGTTTGCCCGCAAGAAATATTTTTTTATCCTTAGACATTTCTATTTCAAGAGTCTTTGGTTTTTCGTCAATGATAGATGACTTGGAACTAGGCAAGTTGATTTCCATACGGCGGCTGAAATCGACAAAAACAGTGGAAACCATGAAAAAGATAATGAGCAAAAAAACGACATCAATCAACGGGGTCATTTCCATTGCAAAATTATCTTCTTCTCTTTTAAAGTGCAAAGTATTTTCCTTTTATTTTGTTATATTCAGACTAAAAACCCGTCTTCTTTGACTTGACCGGGTTTTTTTCTTTAACAACCCCGTCATATGAAAGTTCTTCAACCAACTGAATTGCAACTTCTTCCATTTCAAAAACATACCGATCAATCTTACCGCGAAAATAATGATACAAAACCAAAGCTGGAATACCGACCAACATTCCGGCTGCCGTAGTTATGAGAGCTTCAGAAATACCACTGGCAACAAGACCAGGGTTTCCCGTCCCGCTCAAGGAAATTACGTTAAAAGCTTTGATCATTCCAATAACAGTTCCTAATAAGCCCATCATAGGTGTTATGTTTGCTACTGCACCCAGCACTCGTAAGTTAGAATTCATTAAGGAAGCTTCATGCTGCCCACCTGCTTCAATAGCACGCTCGATTTCATCCAACTTACCTCCAAACCGCAGTAAACCCATTTTCAATATTCTAGAAAGGGAGTTATCATATGAATTACAAAGACGCAGGGTTTTCTGGATATTTTGCCAGTCCCACTGACTACGAACATCTTTAACAAAATCAGGATTGATAATATTCTTTCTTCGCAAGCTATATCCTCTTTCAATAGCAATGCCCAACATAAGCACTGAACTAAAAAGGATGGGGTACATCATGGCTCCACCTTTTTCAAACAGAGACAATAATTGCCATTGCCCTAAAGAAGAGGGTTGTGCTGCGAAGGCGGGGGTAGGTATCATGAAAAAGGCGATACTGAGATACACCAAATTTATTTTTAAAGCTCGACACATATTTTTTAATTGTTGATAGCAGGCGCTCAGGGCATTATCATAACGTATTTTGTTTTAGACACGCCCTCCCTACTAAAAG
>NZYH01000081.1 GCA_002697825.1 Nitrospina sp.
TCGTAAAACATTTTTTGTAGAGTGAGAATGATTATCTTGTACAAATTTGATATCCAAACCCTGTTCTTTATAACGTTCTTTCTGATAGGTTTCCAGAAAACTCCCCCTAGAATCTCTAAAAATATCTAAGTCAATAATTACCATACCAGGGATTGTTGTTTTTTGAATTATCATAGCTACAGATCAACAATACGACTCATATCAAAACTAACAAAAAATGAAGGTTTTAAATTTTAGAGCAATAATACTTGAAGAGTTCAAATGAAATATATAAATCTACATTTCTTCGGCTATAACGACTTTAAGTTTGGAGCGTAGCCGGAAAACGGCCTTGGAGTGTATTTGGGATACGCGAGATTCCGTAATACCAAGAACCTCGCCAATTTCCTTCATTGTCAATTCTTCGTAATAATAAAGAGATATCATCAACCGCTCTTTGTCAGGAAGAGTATCAATCGCTTTTGCGATAATCTCTTTAAGTTCATTCAGTCTTAGAAATGTTTGTGGATCTGTATCGCCCTTACCTGCAAGGCAATCCAGCAGACTTTGTTGCTCGCCCGATTCCTTGAGAATACCTAAATCTTCCAAACTGAGGATGGGCATACTTTTGGTTTCATTTATAGTATTGAAAAGTTCGTCCATACTGATACCCATTGCGCCAGCAATCTCATCATCTTCGGGAGGGCGTCCCAACTCATTTTGTAATTTTTGGACAACCCCATCCAAGGCAGAAGCTTTTTGCCGGACAGATCGCGGAACCCAGTCCATTGATCTAAGTTCATCAAGAATAGCCCCACGCACCCTAAATTCGGCGTAAGTTTTGAATTTTGCACCACGAGAAGCATCATACTTATCAATCGCATCAATTAAACCAAGTACTCCCACACTGATCAAATCATCCAATTCGATGTGCGGAGGAAGGCGCATTGCTATTCGGTTTGCAACATACTTGATCATCGGAGCATATTCTTTAATTACAGCCTCACGATTCTCCACCGAAATCTCAATTTGATTTATTGCATGTCCTTTAATAGACATTTACTTTCCTCTCTTTAAGCTCTTTGGTCCAATTGTGTGCCTTTATCTACATCCTCTTTATGATCTTCACCTTCAACTATATCCTCATCATCTTCTTGCAAAAATATAATCCCACTCAGCCAAACCACTAATGTAAAAAGTACGGCACCGACCAATCCACGAACCACCCCAGTTAAGACTGTAGCTCCCATTAATACACTGCCGATGCATAAAAATCCGAATGAGAACAGACCAAATGAAGCGGCCATTTTTTGTATATTTACAGGGTTCATTGGGCTTGGAAAGCACTCCTCCAGAAATAAGGTTGGTTGGCATCTCCCGAAAGAGATTTTGGTTTTTCTTTGTAAATTTTTTCGGCCAGTTCATTTATACACCCACTGAACTTCGAAAAAGGATAAATTTCCAAAAAGGCTTTTTGTTGGCGTATTGCTTTTGGAACATTTGGGTCTTGAAAGATATGTCCAAGATATTCGACAGAAACACCTTTTAAGAAGCGGTCGGTAACTGCTGTCAAGTTTCGGAATACACCCTGCGCTTCCCTTTCTGACACAACAGAATTAACTATCAACCTAAAATGTTTTTGTGAATGTTTATTATGTAAAACCTTCATCAATGCATACACATCAGTCAACGAAGTAGGTTCTGTTGTAGCCACCAAAATAGTCTCGTGGGCAGCGCTGCAAAAGAAAGTTACGTTTGGGGAGATACCCGCACCAGTATCAAAAATCAGATAACCATAATTACGGCTGACTCTGTCTAATTCATCCATTAATACCATTTTCTTTTCGGTTTCCAGTTGCGTTAACTCCTGCAAACCATCACCCGCAGGCAAAACATGAATGCCTTCAGGCCCCTGCAAAATGATATCTTCTACATTGGATTCCCCAGATAAGACATGACCAATATGCTTTTTAGAAGCCAACCCCAATAGGATATCGATATTGTTCAAACCCAAGTCGGCATCGACTACCAGCACCTTTTTACCCCTTTTAGACAAGGCATAAGCAAGGTTGGCCACAATGTTAGTTTTGCCAACACCACCTTTACCACTACTTACAGCTAGAACCCTCAAGCCTGATTCGTTCATATCACCGTATGTTATTCTTTTTAAAGTCGTTGCTTGCTTGCCTAATACCATATCTAACTCCCTAATTTATCTCGAAATCAGTTAAAAATCAAACTTATTACCTTATCTGGNACTGCAATCTCCAAATCTTCAGGTACATTCTGACCCATCGTAAAATAAGATAAAGGAATACGGTTTCGAACTGAAAAATTGAACACTGAACCAAAACTAAGTCCTTCATCCAATTTGGTAAAAAGGACTCGGTCTACTCCAATAGGTAAAAACTGTTGATAAGTGCTTGTAAATTGNTTTTCTTGCGCAGTAACACTGAGAACCAAGTGTGTTTCCACACCCCCAACCACATCAAAAATCTCTTTAAGCTGACGCGAATAATCCTTATCTCTATGAGAACGTCCGGTGGTATCGATTAGAATAAGATCTTTATCTGAATGCCTCTTTACGATTTCTCGAAGTTCTTCACTCCCTTCTGCCACCTCAACAGGTAGTCGCATAATATCTCCATAAACTTCTAATTGATCTACAGCACCCAACCTATAAGTATCTANAGAAACTAGAGCTACTTTTTTATTTTTACGGATTACGTAGTCGGCGGCAACTTTAGCAATAGTAGTGGTTTTNCCGACGCCTGTAGGACCNACGAATGCNACTATTTTTGGGCCTTCCGTTTTTAGATTAATTTCCCCTTTAAAAGGAATAATCTTTTTCATGAGATCCATTGCCCGCATTTTTTCTATACTCGGTTTGGTGTCCGTTTCAGCCTTAGCCTTTATAAGAATTTTGGATGCCAATCGCTCATCCAATCCGTTTTCCACTAAATGGGAATAAACTTCAAACTGACTGGGTTTTATTCCTAAAGTCTGAGCCTGACTCTTCTCACTTAAAAGATTAAATATGAGAGATTTAATATCCAATCCCTTCTCTTCCTCCAAATGAAACTCCTCTTCAAAATTTGAAACGCTGGATTCCTTAAATTCAACCGCCGCCGTTATCTCCACTTTAGTAGCAGCATTTCGTCCTGATAAAGGAGAATCAGGTTTTATAGAGCGGGTGCTCATAATAAGCGCATCATCACCCAATTCACTTTTCACCTGTTCTAGAGCATCCGCATAATTGNTTGCAGTAAATTTTTTAATTCGCATTTAAGTCCACCACACCTATAGTTTTAATCTGTACAGACGGAGAAACTTCACTATGTGAAATAATTGCAAGATCCGGTAAAAAACGTTCTGTAAATTTTCGAATATGCATTCTCAATCCTGGAGAAGCTAACAAAACCGGAGAAGTCTCAATCGTCGGNGTGATTTTTTCAATCATGTTTCTTAACTTTGAAAGAAACTTCTCAGCNACATTTGGTTCAAGAGCCAAAAAAGCACTTGTTTCAGATTTNTGAATAGACCCTTCGATAATATCTTCAATCCCTTTATCCAATGTCAATACAGACAAGGTTCCATCTGTTGATTGGTATTGCTTTGTAATTGGACGAGCCAGACTCTGCCGCACATATTCGGTCAAAATATCTGCGTCCTGCGTGAGCGAAGCATAATCGGAGAGTTGTTCAAGAATCGTTCTTAAGTCGCGAATAGAAATTTGTTCTTTAAGTAAATTTTGAAGAACTTTNTGAACCTTACCAAGAGACAACANATTCGGAATTAACTCTTCAACCACTTTNGGGTTGGTCTCTTTAAATTTATCCAGTAATGCCTGTGTTTCTTGACGTCCCAACAATTCATGTGCATGTCGTTTAATGGTTTCCTTAATATGGGTAGTGATAACCGTTGCCGGATCTACTACTGTGAAACCAGCTAATTGGGCTTCCTGTTTTTTAGTGCTCGGAATCCATACAGCAGGCAAACCAAAAGTTGGTTCTGTCGTTTTAATACCGTCTAATTCTTGTTCAGTTGTCCCAGGNTTCATAGCAAGTATCCGACCCATCATTATAGAATCTTTAGCCACATCGACTCCTTTGATCACTACAGANTATTCATTAGANTTGAGTTGNAAGTTATCGCGAATATGCAAAGGAGGAACAATGAAGCCCATTTCCAGNGCAAATTGCCTGCGAATAGATTTGATTCTCTCCAANAGCTCACCATTACGTTCCGCATCTACCAAAGGAATCAACTCATATCCAACTTCCAATTCCATCACATCCAATGGCAAAATGGATTCCACTTTTTCCGCTAAAGGCGCCTTAGCTTCATCATCTTTCTTTTTTAGTGCCAACTGTTCGATGTTTTTATTATCCTTCAATTTTTGGTAGGCAATTGTNCCTGTAATCAAGGACATCAAAAAAAATGGGAAATGAGGTAANCCTGGAATCATTCCGAAAAAGAAAAGAATACCTGCAGCAATAATAAACGCATTAGGTTGGTCAAGTAGTTGCTTCATCAACTCACCCGGAAGATTTTTATCAGACTGCGCGCGAGTAACAACCAAGCCAGCAGCTGTAGAAACAATCAATGCAGGAAGCTGAGAAACCAAACCATCGCCAATCGTAAGCAATGTATATATTTGAGCAGCTTCAGAAGCATCCATGCCTTGCTGGAAAACACCAATAGCAAATCCACCCAAAATATTTACAAGAGTGATCAAAATCCCGGCAATCGCATCTCCACGAACGAAGCGTATAGCACCATCCATAGAACCGTAAAAATCGGCTTCGCGCTCAAGGTTTCTTCTTCTATCGCGGGCTTCTTTTTCTGTGATCAGTCCGGCATTTAAATCCGCATCAATACTCATTTGTTTCCCAGGAATNGCATCTAAGGTAAACCGCGCAGCCACTTCTGAAGTTCTTACTGAACCCTTGGTAATAACAATAAAGTTAATCATTACCAGAATAATAAAAATAACTGTTCCAACAACAAAGTTGCCGCCAACAACAAAGTTACCAAAAGATTTAATGACTTCCCCTGCAGCGCTAGCACCTTGATCCCCATTTAATAAAATGATCCGAGTTGAAGCAATATTCAAAGAAAGTCTTAAAAGAGTGACAACAAGCAAAAGCGATGGAAAAACAGAAAATTCTAGAGATGACATCATAAAGACAGCCACCATTAATATGATCAATGAAAAAGTAATGCTGAAAGAAATAAGGATATCTAATAAAAAAGTTGGAATTGGCATCACCATAACACCGAGAATTACAATGATTCCTCCGGCGACCAATAATTCCTGAGGTCTTTGACTAATANTTTTTAAAATGTCATTTTGCGCCATAGNTTATACCTTCAATTCACCAAAATTTTGACAGCTTGAAGCCGATTCGATTATTCTGGAAACCCTTTAAATATATAACTTTTTGACTTCTCTACCATTAAAATAGACAGGAGAATAACTCCATAACCCTTTGATTTAGAAAATATTGCAAGTGCCGTGCCGCACTTATACTGCAGAGATTATACTAATAACCCCTATTCAGAAATGNTATGAAAGCAAATNGTTNAATATTAAAAATCTTAGCGATTATCAATGCCTTAACTTTGGTTTAGGCCTGATTTGAGTTGGTAGACGTAAGCTAGGATTTCTGCAACGGCTTTGAAGAGGTTATCGGGAATTTGTTGTCCGATTTCCACAGTTTTGTTCAAAACTCTGGCCAGAGGCTTGTCTTCGACAATGGGGATCCCGTGTTCTTTGGCGATTTCTCTGATTTTCATCGCTATATCACCCGAACCTTTAGCTACGACAATGGGCGCAGAATGCTCTATCGCATCGTATTTGATTGCAACAGAAATATGCGTGGGGTTAGTGACAATAACGTCTGCTTCCGGAACGGCAGACATCATACGCTTTCGGGCCATTTCCATTTGCACTGCGCGGATGCGTTGTTTGATTTGTGGGTTACCATCTGTCTCTTTTCTCTCTTCTTTTATTTCCTGCTTGGTCATACGCAAATTCTCTTTGTATGTGAATTTTTGAAATGCAAAATCAAGAAGTGAAAGGAAAATCATGATGATCAGTACTTGGAAAATTATTTCAAGAGCTACAAGTCCCATAAAAGATAATATCTCCCCAACCCCTAATCCCATTAAAGGAGAGATTTCATCCCAATGAGAACTAATCGTAAAATAGGATGCAGTGGAAATTATTGAAACCTTAAATAAAGATTTAAACAACTCCATCAATGAGTTTTTAGAAAATATTCTTCCAAATCCTTTTAACGGATTCAACTTGTTAAACTTTGGAGTCAGAGGATGAGCAGAAAACCNTAATCCACCAACCTGGATTAAATTAGAGAAAATTCCCGCAAACATTATTAAAAAAAGAAACGGACCTACGATCTTCATAAAAGACTTCATTGTATTCACCGTCACTTTAAAAAGTTCATCGGTCGATAACTGTAGAGAACTGGCTTCAGTAATCATTACATGCCATGACTCCATAACGTTTTTAGTGCTTTGCTCACCCATCATCATAAAACCCATTAGNGAGGCTAATAATATAAAAGATGAATTNATTTCCCGGCTGTGGGCAAAGTTACCCTTNTCTTCAGTATCAGTGATTCGTTTGGATGTGGGCTCCTCAGTCTTCTGGTCTTTATTATCTTCAGCCATTATCTCCCCCTAAACTTAGAGTCCCCTCATGAAACCCATGAATTTAGCAGGCATATCATGCATTTCATTTTGGACAAGAATACTGAAAAAGGAGATCGACAAACCGACCATTAAAAGTCCGATTCCGATCTGCAGTGGAAAACCAACTATAAAAACGTTCATCTGAGGAACGGTTCGTGCCACCAAACCCAAACCAACACTTAAGAAGAAAAGAATGGCCATAATGGGAGCTGAAATTTTAACTGCGGTTGTAAAAGTAGCAGAAAAAAGGTGTAGNACATATTCAGGAGTTACGCTGGCAAAATTAATTTCGAAAGGGTTAATCACAAAAAAACTATCGACAATTGCCTGGAAAATATAATGATGTGCATCNATCGCCAGAAAAATAAAAATAGCAAGAATATTCTGCAACTGCGCTGTCACAGANACCTGGGTATCTGTCTGCGGATCAATAACATTTACTACTCCAAACCCCATCTGGAAATCCACTACAGTTCCTGCGACCTGAACCGCCGCAAATATGAGTCGGGAAATGTAAGCGATACCTAGTCCTATTGTCAGATCGACCATTAAGAATTTTGACAAATCGAAAAGCCCCTTTGGTTCTGGTATAGGCCTATCTTGAACTAAAGGAAATATAGCAATAGAAAGGAAAAGCATTAAACCAATTTTCACAGCCCCAGGNATCTGTCTACTACCTAAAATAGGAACAAAAATAATCATTGCTCCTACCCGAAACAGCACAAACAGAAACCTCTCAAATTCCGCATAATTAAGATTTAAAATATCCATTACTGGATGTATTCAGGAAAGTTGGTTAAAATTTTTGAGGTGAATGTGAGCATCAACTGCATCAACCAAGGAAANAAGAGTAAGATAGAGAGAAAAACTGCTAGAATTTTAGGAATAAAAGTTAGGGTGATTTCCTGAATCGATGTTACTGCCTGAAAAATAGAAACGGCAAGCCCGGTCACCAACCCAAAACCAAGCATGGGAGCCGATAAAAGCAGAGTTGTTTTAATACTNTCCATTGCAAAATCAATAATAAATGCCTGTGTCATAGTCTATCTATCCCCCAAAACTTCTCATCAAAGATCCGACGGTTAAATACCATCCATCCACCATGACAAATAACATCAGTTTGAAAGGCAAAGAAATTAAAACAGGCGGCAGCATCATCATACCCATGGAAAGCAAGATACTAGCGACAACCATATCCAAAATCAAAAACGGTATATAAATCAAAAACCCAATTTGAAATGCGGTCTTTAATTCACTAATAATAAAAGCAGGAATGAGNGAACTNATATCCAACTCTTCATTGGTAGTTGGTTCCTTCCCAGAAATATCGATAAACAGCGACAAATCTTTTTCGCGGGTTTGACGCAACATAAATGTCTTGAGAGGTTCGCCTGCTATTTTAAGAGCATTAGTTTGAGAGATTTCTTCATTCAAATATGGCTGCAAGGCTTTATCGTTGATCTCTGTCCANGTAGGTCCCATCACAAAAAGTGTTAAGAACAAACCCAGCCCAATCAAAATCTGNGTTGGAGGTGTTTGCTGCGTACCCATTGCCTGCCGGAGAAACGATAGGACTATAATGATACGTGCAAACGATGTAGTCATTATCAATATTGAAGGAGCCAAGGTCAGAATGGTTAGAAGAAATAAAACCTGTAAGGCACTAGATACTTTTTCTGGATCTTCAACATCATCTACCCCCANTTGAATTGAAGGAAGAGAAACGGCCTCTGAAGAAGAAACCATACATCCTAAAAACGATGCCGTTATCAATACAAATAATAGAAAGTTTATTTTTTTTGTCATGCTCTTGCCGTTTTCATTTTTCCAATTTTTTGCAAAATTTGTTCTTTGGTATCTGAAACCATTTTATCTTTTTCTTCCTGTGGTTTTGAAAACTTGCTAAGGTAATTTGAAAACTGACCTAAAGCCTTTTCCTTACCCGAAAGGTTTCTATCCTGAATATCTTCGATACGGTTAGAACTCCAACTCGTTATGTTTTTTCCTTTATTTCCTGCATTTCTTATTTCTTCAATCTTTTCATCGCTGGTAATATTGCTGAGGAGTGTTATATTCTCTTGAGATATACCAAGTACCAGAACTTCTCCCGCCACTTCTACTAAAGCAATATTTTTTTTCGGCCCAAGAAACCAAGTACCCAGAACGCTAACCAACTTGTTTCCTCCGCCGAATGCTGTATTTTTCAAAACATACTTTTTAAAACCAAAAAATATCAAAAACATTAACCCAAGCACCACGGCAAACATAGAGATCATTTTCATTCCCGATGGAATAAGCTCCATCGGCTTCCCTGTAGGCTTGGAATCTTTTAAAGAAAATAACGTATGTTCTTTGGTATTAATTTTAGCCTCAGGCTGTTTTGTTTGTGATCCTTTTTTATCTATAACCGTGTCTAATAGTGCAGCTTTTTTTATTTGATCGACAAGAGGAACCACCCCTATCCCAGCACGTTTGACTTTAACTTGAGATTTTGGTTTATCAAGTTGGTGTTCTTTATTTTTAGAAAGGTAAGAACTCTTTTCAGATTTGGTTGGCAATTTATCTTTTTGATTTTTTATCTTCTCCGATGCTCGGCTAAGGAATTGTCTAAGCTCATCCGCATCCATAATCTCTAAGTTCTTATTTTTTCCTTTTTCAATATGTTCATGCTTTGAAGACACAAAAGAAGATAATGACGCTGTCGAGTCAAATCGTACAATCATAAACCTACCTTGTGACATCAGCTTAAACCCTTTTTCAATACCTGTTACTCCAGGCTTGACATGAAATCGCACTCTTAAAGTTTCATTCTTAAACTGACTGGCAAACACTGTTGTTATTAAAGAACTCTCTGCAGAAAAACTCTTTTTTGAAGGTGAAACAAAAGCCCCTGGAAAATCAATTTGAACAGACTTCTCATAAAATACAGGCTCTATCCAATTGGTAATTGGCTTTTTAAATTCAAGGCGAACAATATGACCGTTTTTCATTAAATGGGAATGAACATTTTTTAATCCGTTTAAGGAATTCCATTTTCCACTTGCTTTGGCCTGAACATTTGCCCCAACAAAATTATTAGCTAAAAACAAAAATATTGGAATGAAAGTTAAGATTTTTAAAAATCGTTTCATTTGGCACACCTTTACATATTTTTAATCCGTCAAAAACTAGACGTTTTTTGTTTGATTATAAAAATTGCAAAAGACGTACCTAAATGCTCAACAAATTTGATTTTTTATTATTTTTATACGGAGGAAGCGTAAATTAAAGAAATGCATGCGAATATCCAGAGAAGGATTAGGGGCTCGCAGTGGGCTTACTCTCGCATAGACCGGATCGGTTTATGCGAGAGATTGAACACGTTCCATGGGTGAAACAATATCCGTAAGCCTTACACCAAACTTCTCATTTACAACAACGACTTCACCTCGGGCCACCAATTTTTGATTTACCAATACTTCAAGAGGCTCACCTACTAGTTTCGTCAATTCAATGACAGAACCTTGCCCTAATTGCAAAAGGTCATTAATTAACATTTTACTTCGACCCAGTTCAACAGCAACAGTAAGTGGAATATCCAGAATGAGGTCAAGGCTTTTGGTTTCACCCCCTGCTGTTGGTGTTACATTTTCACCTACTTCTCCAGCACCTCCTTCACCCGGTGCTTCAATATCTTCAATATCATCTAGGGCTTCAAAATCTTCTTTTGCGGCTTCATCTTCCATAATTTTATCCTTCCCTTTCAATTATTTCTGTTAACTGAATTGCCTTATTCCCACGTGAAACACCCGGGAATCCCTTAAACTTAGGAATCTGTTCTACCTTTAGCATTAATGGATCTGAAACATCATTACCTAACATGATGGTATCCCCTACTTTGTATTTCATTAAATCTTGNGGNGTTACTTTTGTACTTCCCAGCTCTGCAACCAACTCGATTTCCGTTGTCAAAAGCTCTGAGCGCAAACGTCTAACCCAAACCTGATCTATTTCCATCTCCTCACTTTGGAACTGTGCTTTTAGTTTGGGAATAACGGGTTCAATCGCTGCATAAGGAAGACAAATTGTTAAAGTCCCAGATATATGTTCCATTTCAATTTCAAAAAGCATAACCAGAACAATATCAGTAGGAGGAACAATAGCAGCAAACTGAGGATTAACCTCTGACCGAACAAAGTTGGTTGTCACGGCATGAACCGGACGCCAGGCACCTTCCAAATCTTCCAAGGCACTTAAAACCACACTTTTGATCATTTTGGTTTCAATGGAACTAAAATCCCTACCAGCAAGATCATCTTCTTTGACACCTGATTCTCCAAAATTAGTACCCGAACCTCCGAAAAAAGTATCCACCACGGCAAAAACAAGCTTGTTTTCAACAAGTATAAGGCCATGTCCACGCAAAGGTTCCATACGAAAAATATGTAAACTGGATGGAACAGGTAAGGAACGCAGGAAATCGCCAAACTTGATCGTATCAGTGGAAACAGTGTTGACATTGATGGACTTTCGCATCAATGTGCTAAAGGAGTTTTTGAATAATCTGGAAAACATCTGATTGATGATGTCCAGAGTAGGTAGGCGCCCCCTAATGATCTTTTCCTGGCTGGTAAGGTCATAAGGAACAACCCCTGTTTCTGTATCGGGACCTTCATCGGTTTCGGTCGCAACCTCACCATCACCGACGCCCCTCAACAACGCATCGACTTCTCCCTGAGATAAAACCTCACCCTCACCCATTATTCTTGCCTTATTTTAAAGTATCTAATATATAAATTTTTATCACTGAATAATAAACTCAGTAAAATACGCATCCTTTACATGCCCCACCACTAAAAATCTATTGACGCGGGTAGTAACTTCATCTTTGAGTTTAAATTTTCCCTGCACGGAGTAAACATCTTCAAAAGATTTACTACTCAATAAAACAAGAATCGAATCAGTAACTTTTTGAATATTTTCTTTTAATTCTGCGTGTACTTCAGGGGTACTCAACTCTAATGAAATAGTGACTTTTAGAAACCGTTTTCCTGCGCTTCCAGCAAGGTTTACGATAAAAGGGTCCAGAGGAAACATGACTCCCATATTTCCTTCTTCTTTCACTACCTTAGAAGCACCCTCCTTGCTTTCGGCAGGAGCTTCCTCCACTGGTTTTTCCTGGAAAAAAGTAATATAGGCAAAATATCCACCTCCGCCTAACACCAATAAACCGACAATAATGCCAATGATCATCCCCCATGGCTTTTTTTTACCAGCGGCTTCCGCATCTTCAAGATCGTCTAATATATCCTCGTCTTCAGCCATAAATCTTTCTCCCGCCCTGTTATCGTAAATAAATAATTTATTTAAACTATAAAAATCAGGGGCTTAATTAATCTTTTTTCTATCTTTGAGCAATTTGTATGCCAAAAAACTCTAAACACATAAGAAACCAGATAACCCTATATATCTAAATACTTTTATCTTAATAGCCTNGAGCAATCAACAAATCATTAAAGGGCAACTTTCTCCTCTAAGGTCATAAGTTTGACGAAAAAACATCCAAATAATAATTCCAATCTGACTGGAACAATGAGGTTTTGTTAAGACAAGCTAACCCAAAGGTTGCAAAATTTTATGGGAATTTTTATCAATATATTATATTACCTCATTCATTTTTTTTCATATAACTAATTGTAATNGCTTTCTAATAAACTGCTTATATCGGAAGAAAGAGTATTGTATCTTGAGGGAAAATTTCAACCAATTAAAAACGCACAGCTTTCTAAATGGTAACCTCCAACCACTGAAACAATTTAACTATAGATAGAAAAATAAAAATGTAGAAAAGGTTAGAAGGNTGGTGGAGGGTCTTAAAAGCGAAAGGTCAGCATGGAACCCAAATAAGTAATATCTGAACCATTAGGAGTTTGCTTAAGAAATTTACCAGCACGGAAATAATTAAAGATTCCTTTTAAATCAATATGACGATTAAAACGATATTTCACTTCGAATTCTGGCTGAGTGCCGACAAAACGCGCTCGGCTCGTCGAACCAGTCCTTAGCAACCCACTGCCAATCGAGTAGATGCCATCATCCAGGCTATCACGCCAAATAAAAAGGGTGCTTGTGGTAAAAGACCAGTGGTCGTCCAAGGTCAAATTTATTCGAGGATGCAAATCCCGTTGGTTAATCAAACCACTGGCNGCAAGCTGACTGATATGTTTTCCTTTTGGGAAAAAGGGGTTGAATGAATTTAGGTCTNANTCATTNGGNTCATCATCTCCCGAGTACACATCTNCNCGCAAGCTGAAACGTAATTTTTTCAATCCACCGAGCGACCACGTATAGCCTGTATCGGATGCAAGTGCATAAGCATGAATATNNCCCTGACCAAATTCGCCAAATTGATATAAAAACTCAAAATTGTAATCCAGCTTTTTCCTTTTTCCCCAAATTCGAGTTCCAAGNGTATGACGCGTTTCCTCTGCCTGACCTTGATCGTAAATGGCATTCAAGTTGCGCCAACCCAAATAATAAAGATCGAGGTTTAAAGTAAAGGGCAAATTTTCTCGTACCGTATAAAGGCCCCAGAAAGAATTTGANGCTGCAGATTTATTGTCGAAGACCTCCGGATTAAGAACCACCGGGCGAGCCACGAAAACCCGTACATCCCAATTATCTTTATGGTATATCCCCATAACTGCATCATGGCTGAGACGCATATTCGGTCGTTCTCGATAGTTAATAAAACGCCGNCTCCCAAAAATCATTTCCTGCCGTCCCGCTCGGAACGTTAAACGCTGCCCCNTTTTTTTTAAAAAATCAAAATCCACGAACCCCTGGTTTAGGTCAAGCCAGTCGTTATCCACTGCNCGGGGTCCCCCCTCCCTTCCATTTTCTATACCACTCATGAGCTGAACAAAAAAACGTATGCGCTCGCCAGCATGAAGGTCACCATGAAGCAAATATCTCTGCAGGTAATATCCATTATCATCCTGAGTNCCTTTACCCCAGTTATTATTGTTTATAGATTCAAAATGCTGGCGAGTTTCCCCACCCAAGGTCAAATAGAACGACTCCGATTTGTTGAATGATATGTATTTTAGGGAATCAAAATAATCGGTTTTTTTTNCAAGNTTTTTTAAAAATCGATAATCTTCCTTGTATCGCGATTGATTAAAGTCAGGACGTTTATTATCAGCCCACGAAAAAGAGGAAAATGTTGGCCAAATCATTATTAATATCAACAGAAATTCTTTTTGTTTAAAAAACATTTTCAAATTATCAGTTAATCAGTTTTTAATCTTTAATGACTTGAACTTAGGAATAAATTATTCTTCTTTTAATAAGTATGAAAAAAATTTAACTCAATGATGGTTAACAAACTAAGATTCTTTATTATTCTTTTTTAAATCATTACTAAGTGTATTAATTCTTTTTAATATTTTCCAGAAAAATTCAAAACCAGAAAACACCCTTGCAAATAGGCGTTTCTTCGATACTGAACTTTTTTACCCAAGGATCTCTTAACAAAAATTTAAGTTTCTATCCTCTTACATAATCGCTAAAATGAGGTAATCACTTTAAACGGAAAAACCTTGCTCACACAGGCACAAAATCAAATTATTTATTTAATGTTTTTGAATGGGCTGCTTTTCTTGGGTTTAAATTTTATTGCTTATTCAATTATTTTTCCCAACATTAGAGGTTCAAAACGCATAGGTTATATGTTTATAACCTGCGGTCTTCTGGCTTTCCTCGTTCAGCAACTCTATCAAGGCATGGTTGCCCTTGATTATCCGCAAGAAAATATAAATGGGTTGATTTTAAGTGGGTTTGTAGTACCGGTATTTTTCGTGTCTCTTTTTTATTATCGAATCAAACGCAACCGTATGGAAAAAGAACAAGAAACCAACAAAAAGGAAAAACATGATTGATCTGAGAAGCGACACCTTCACTCATCCCACCCAATCCATGCGTGATGCCATGGCAACAGCAGAAGTAGGTGATGATGTATTTCAGGAGGATCCAACGATCCAAAAACTTGAAGCCCTTTCGGCAAAAAAAACCGGGAAGGAAGCTGCCCTTTTTGTCCCCAGTGGAACTATGGGAAACCTAATCAGCGTGCTTAGCCACTGCAGTAGAGGTGATGAAATATTATTGGGAGACAGATGCCATATTTCTCTTTATGAAGTTGGCGGAGTTTCTGCATTGGGGGGAGTCCATCCTCGCACCCTCCCAAATAACTGTGATGGCACAATCACTTTGGATCTCTTGGAAAAGGGAATCCGACATTCAGATATCCATTCCCCCCGTACCCGTCTGATTTGCCTTGAGAATACACACAACTTTTGTCAGGGCTCTCCTCTCAGTCCAGATTACATGACCTCCGTTGCCGATTTAGCCCAAAATTATGGCTTAAAAATTCATTTGGATGGCGCTAGGATCTTTAATGCTGCGGTGGCTCTTAAAGTTCCAGTTGCAAAACTTACGGAAAAAGTGGACTCGGTCATGTTCTGCCTTTCAAAAGGACTTTCTGCTCCGGTGGGTTCATTGGTTTGCGGATCCTCTGATTTTATAGACCAAGCAAGAAAAATGAGAAAAATGGTGGGTGGAGGTATGAGACAGGCAGGTCACCTTGCAGCCGCGGGCTTGGTTGCTCTTCAAGAATTGGTAAACCGGCTTCAAGAAGATCATGAAAATGCTAAACTTTTGGCTAGAGGAATTGCTACTCTAGAGGGTATTGAACTAGATGAAACTCGAGTGAAAACTAATATCATATTCTTTAATCTGACCGGGATGGAAGGCAAAAAATTTATCGATCAATTAGATAAAAAACAAATTAAACTTCTCATGACTGGTGTAGAAACCTTTCGGGCTGTCCTGCATCGAGAAGTGTCCAAAAAACAAGTTCAAATAGTGATAGAAACTATCAGGGCAATATTAAAAAAACGGTGACCTTAAAGGAGTTTGACAGTTTCAAAGATTGCTTTATAATGAAAAACAACATTTAACTGAATAGGAAAATCATGATAGAACTAGAAATGCAAGATAGAATGGAGTTGGTACGTGAGGCACAAAATGTTGTTAAAAGCCGATATCTTCTATGTATATTAGTCACCCAGCGAATTCACCAACTAGAAAACGGAGCACAACCCACCATAGAGATCGAGACGGATGAAACTCTTAATAACCCTAAAATATTTTTTGAATTGGCCTTAAGAGAAATTATTGAAGGCAATATGGATCTGGAACAAGTTACTGAAGAATAAAAATCTCCCCAAGGTGTTGCCTGCCATCCCAGACGTAACTTAAGCTAAACAAGTTTTCCTTAACTAGATATAGAATATAAAGTTTTTCCTGATATTGCTTTTACCTTGACCTATTAATGCCTTTTTAGGTTTCTAATTTCAAAACATCTCGATCACTTTTTGGACAAAAAAAAGCCCGCCGATAAATCGGCGGGCTTTCTTAAAACTTCTAATGACTATTTAGGAAGCTCGTCACGCTTGACCTTCCCTTCGTCATACATTTTACGTGTACGCTTGGTCATCCATACCAACCAACCTTGGAAGCAGATAAAAACTGCCGCAATAATTGGAGGCATGTAGTACAAAGACGCAGGCAACGCTGGCTTCAAAATGGTGTAATACCAGGTGGAGATAGCCATATGCTCATCGTGCTCTTTATCTCGACCTGCCCATTGCATGAAACTAACTGGAATGAACTTTTCAGATGGAATCTGAACATCATTCTCACCCTCTGTAGTTAAAGCTCTTTTGAACATGACCTTTACACGACCCTGATGAAAAATGGAATCCACTACTTCCACCTTAACCTCATCTTTCTCTTGAATCGCATCAAAGCCATTTCCAATCAACTCTTTTACAGTTACGTCTAGTTGATAGCCTTTTTCATTTGGTGGATTAGTTGCATTGTAATCCTTAACCAGAAAATTGGCTTTCCAAACATCGACCGGTTTCTTTGAATCACCATAAATAAAATATGGCTTTTCAGCACCAAACAGATCCTGCAACTTCCCGGGCCACTGAATCGCTACACCGTCGGGATATTCCGGATCTACTGACAAGAACCTATTGTCATATTCAACTAGATAGTAAATAGCGCCTTCTTCTTGACTCCAACGCGAACTAACCCAGAGGTTATCCGCCTTAGGATCAAAGTTTCTCTTACCACGAGTAATTTGTCCAGCTAAAGCGATATAATGCCTCATTGGATTCTCTAGTGTCTCCTCTGAAAGAGGGACAATTCTGTAATCCGTGTAAGAGGACCCCCAACTTGGATCATCAATTTTCGGAACAACAGGACCTTCCGTATAAACTGACTGAATCAAGAAATCAGGAACAGGCTTGTTGTTTAACCTATCGATCTTCTTTCTTGGACAAAGTGAGTTTACAAATGCTGCCAATTGCCACCTTTCATTTCCAGTAAGTTGCTCCCGGAAGTTAG
>NZYH01000082.1 GCA_002697825.1 Nitrospina sp.
CTTCTAATATCTCCGTACACCACTCTTATATTTTCTAGTTGCAGTTTTTTAATGCGTGCCATCAATTTTCTTATTCCCTTATGGTAAAAGTCTATTCCGATAAAATTACTGGCAGGTTCTTTGGCTGCCATTTCAATAAGAAAGTTTCCCATTCCAAAACCAATTTCCAACTTAATAGGATTTGTGTTTCCAAATTGAAATTGCCAATCTGGCCTTTTATCTATGTCCAAAAAATAAGGATCTTCTTCTGCAATTTCTGCAAATGATATTAGAGGCTTTCCCATTAGTCTTAAATTTAACCGTTTCCATCCGGAGCATCGTGAATCGTTATCACTTTTAAAACTTCAAACTCCAATTTATTTTCCGGAAGTGGAATAATAACGTCATCCCCCTCCTGTTTGCCTACCAGAGCGCGGCCGACAGGCGATGCTGCAGATAGTTTTTTTTCGTCGGGATTCACCTCCTCAGGAAATACCAGTTGAAACTTGGTTTCCTCGCCGGACTTAAGGTCGCGAAGGTAAAGTGTGCTGCCAAGGCCGGAGCGGTCACTGGGAATTTTGTCTAGGTCAATTGAAGTGATATCACTAATTCTTTTTTGCAAAAGAGATATTCTTGATTCAAGAAACATTTGTCTTTCCTTGGCAGCCTTAAATTCTGCATTTTCACTTAAGTCGCCATGTTCACGTGCAGTTTTTAAAGCTTTGGGTATGTCGACTTGTAATTCTTTCTGGGATTCTTTTAGTTCCTTATCTAGTTTGTCCAAAATGGGAAGTCGCGTCATAGAAAATTTATCTCAATAAATAAAATCGTTTTAATGTGATTTACCCTTGGACTTTTTAAAACTAAAGTCACTTTTGCTTAGTTTTTCGAAGTCTCTAAAGGGTGTAGTTAAAGTATGTAGAGAATAGTATGTCGGGTCTGGAATGCTAATCTTAAAAAATTTCTTAAATCATTTAAATGAAATCCTTTGCATGAAAAGGCAACTCATTGTATGGGGTGAATTGCTTTTCGGTCAACATAAATTTCCACTTTGTCTAGGGCTATTGCTTGTGCGATACGTTGCATAAAGGGCTTAATGGTTTGTCTTGCCTTTTTGTTTGTCCCGCCAGAGGATGAGCCAGTGTTGTAGCAGTTTGATAGGTTGTGTACCACGAAACTTTCGGCGCTTGATTTTGGGTAATGCGTCGTGTTGGAGTTTAGCTATGACAGTTGCGCCGACCGCTTCTTCTATGACTACGCCGCGTTGAGCGTGTTCCAGTTTTTTTGATTCACAGACTCCTCGGAATGCGACCACCATTCGGCAGTCTAGAGGGCGATCTTCATATACCTGACAGGCTCCTTCGTTGCTCAGAAATGGGCAAGGCTGGTTGATTACGAGTCGATGCCAGTCTACCTGATCAAGGTCTTTCCCTGACTGAATTACTTCACCCACTTTTTTAATGGTTCGATTTGAATTTTCTATTAGTTTGTTAAGATCAATGCCTTTTTCTTCAGCGTTTTTTAGGATGCCATCCCACTCTATTTGCGTACAAGTTACTCCAGTATGGCAGCAATGATCGCAACCACGATGACATTGCAGTGGTGGGATGCCCTCGTTATAGACTTTTTCAAGATGTTTCCAGAACATTCTTAAAGCAGATTTTTTTTCAAGCTTTGCTCTATCTTTAGAAAACTCAACTAGGGTTTCATATGACTGTTGAATTTGGTTTTCTGGAAATTTGTGTTGAAGAAATTTGCCCAGTTCATCGGTATGAGTCATACCGTAAATGAACATTCCATTTTGATCGGTTTGCAGGGACATTTAAATAAGCTGAAATATATCTATTGCTGGTCGGTGCTTTTTGTTTTAGCAACGTATTTCATTTGCAGTTCATAGATCAATTGTTCTAGAAGTTTGTTTTCCTCTGCAGTGAGATTATTTTTTGTTTTTTCTCTTAACATTGTGAGCATATCAATAGTCTGATGAACGGCTGGTAGATTGGTTTCTGTTTTACCTGTTTCCGGATCAGCGATATCCCCTAAATGGTAAAATGCTGAAGAAGTTAACGACATTATAAATGTTGAAAAATCGATCTGAAAAGGTTCCTGAGGTTGATTTTCCTTGCCTGTATCAGTGGGAGATGTACTTTCTTTTGTGTCGTAGGTTTCAGCTTCTTCCTCTGAGAGTTGCGAAGACCGGCTATCTTTAATTACGAACCCTTCTCCTTCAGCTTTATCGTCGTCACTCATAATTCACCTTCTCTAAAAAAAATTATGGATTTTTCTCATCACCCATCAGAAGCGTAACCGAAAAACCCAGTACAATCATAATGAGCCCCAGCATTAAGGATAAATACCCTCTCCCTTCAATAAACTCCATGTAAGATTTTCCTAGTATTGGCCATTGCCGGATGATGCCAACAGTTACAAAAACCAAGCCGAGGCCAAACAAAACTTTTTTAGTCCATTGGACGCTTTGTGCCTTGGATTCAGAATCAATATCTTGTGACATAAGGATAAGGGTAAGTCTTTTGGGTGTTGATTGCTAACTGTGGAGGGTTAGCATTTGCAATGTAATGACCTGATAAATGGTAGCAAATGGCTCATTTCATGTCAAAATATTAGTGCTATTTACCTTGTTTTGATAAGGTTTCTCAATGATGAGGGTCAACTGCATAATTTTTATGAATGAGACTCGCTAGTTTATTCTGTCAAAAAAAAGTTTCAATACTTGCCGTTTGTTTGAGCTTTTCAATATAGATTGCTACTTGTTTCTTGGCCTCTTCAAGAAATAAATGTTTTTGAATCCCCGGTTTCATTTCATCAAAGCTTGCCAGTTCGGGAGGTTTCTTTTCTATAAGTTGAATTACATGAAACCCAAACCTGGTTTTTATTTTCCCTGAAATTTCGCCTGGGTTTAATTTTTCTGCAGCTGCATCGAAACTGGCATCAAAAATTCCTTTGTAGATATAATNAAGATCTCCTCCTGTTTCTCTAGATGATTCATCGTCAGACTGATTTNTTGCAAGTTNTTTAAAGTCTGNNCCTTTTTTAAGCTCCTCAATAACNTTGTCGATTTTTTCTTCTGCCATNCGTGCAAAAAATTCCTTGTTTTTTTTCAATTCTTTAATGGTTTGGTTTCGNAGTGCTTCAGGTGGAAAATATGCNGCGAGAATGTGACGTGCGTGATAGGCTTCAGGTCTCTGAAATTTTGATTTGTTTTCCTCGTAATATTTTTTCACATCTTTATTAGAGATGCTGGTCTTCCCTTTTATCTGTGCATTGAGAAGCTGGCGAGCGTTCAAATCAATCTGCATTGACTTTTTAATATCCTCTAGATTGATATTTCGGGCCTTTAGAGCCTTATTAAACTCCTTCTCAGAGGAATAGGCTGAGCGAAGAGATTCAAGCTCTGTTTCTATCAGTTTATTATCTAATACTAAGTTTTCTTTTTTTCCTTGTTGATTAATAAGTTCTCGTACAACTTCTTTTTCTATTAAGTCTTTTACTATGCTGTTTTTTTCTTTTACCGTAAGAGGACGATTGACTTTTTTGATTATCTGACTTAGTCGGAACTCAATGTATTTAGATTCAATGTCAACCCCATTTACGCGGGCAACCAACCTAGGGATTTCGATATTAAGTTTTGATGTCGGGCGTGTTTGTGCCGAAATTGGACCTTTGAATGTTATAGAAAAAATAAAACTAAGAATTAAAGCGTAAAAAAGAAAACTGAAACGGATTTTCATAGGTCTACTTGCTAAAATGTTATTAAAATTAGATTTCAGTGAGAATATCACCCGTAAAATTTAGTTGCAACACCTCAAATTGACTGCTTATCAAGGCTATGGAAAAATTTAAAGTTATATGACTTCAAAATTGCAAATTAATTTCATTGCCTACGCCTGCTTGTTTGCTTCAGGTATGGCTACTTTGGTGTACGAACTTATTTGGTTTCGTTATTTAACTCTTGTTTTTGGAGCGAGTTTATATGCTTTAAGTGCGGTTCTGTGCGCCTTTATGCTTGGTCTAGCATGTGGGGCTTGGATAATGGGGCGGATTCTCGCAAGAGTTGGTGTGTCGAAACAATTGATTTTATGGTATGGCCTTATTGAGGGATTCATAGGTCTATACGCTTGGTTTTTCCCATTAGGATTAGAATTATTAGAAAAAATTTATCCTTTAGTATTACCTGAAGACGGTCAGATGGGGCTTGGACTCCATGTTATGGAATTTGTTTTCGGCACTTTTTTGATGCTTCCCGCTACCTTATTAATGGGGGCGACCCTACCCTTGTTAGGTTGCTGGGCGGTTGGCCCTGACAAAGATCAGGTTTTTTCAAGGTTATCACGTTTATATGGGTGGAATACCATGGGGGCTGTTTTTGGCTGCCTATTCACCCAGTTTTTCGCAATACGTTTTTTGGGTGTTCAAGGTTCTATTTGGATTGGAATTTTATTAAATGCTTTGGTTTTTTTTGTGTGTTTTATTGGAGTTCGTTTTTTAAGTCAAGAAGAATTACCTCCCAATATAGGGTCGAAATCAAAAACCTCTACTGCTAAGGATAGACTTACGCCAACAGTAGTATTTTTAATTTTTGCAATGTTCGCATATTCCGGAATGGCAGCCATTTCGAGTGAAATTCTTTGGACGCGAATTTTGGTTTTCCCGATGGGAACAACGCTTTTTTCTTTTGCATTGATACTTGCTACCTTTTTATCGGGGATTGCATTTGGAAGTTTAGTGGCAAGAAAATTATTAGGAGAATCGAATTGGGTATTAAAATTTTTGCTGATTGAGATTGCAATTGGTCTGGTTTGTATTGGAATTTTACCCTTGCTTGAAAACTTGACGGAATGGACTTCGTTGGCGGACCAGTTTTTTTATAGCTTAGAAAACTCGGCTGAGAAAACACTTTTTATCAAATTTCTATTTGCATTTGGATTGATTTTTATTCCTACATTTGGTTTTGGATTGCTATTTCCTCTTGCTAATCATATTTATTCACGGCATTTGGAAAGTGTAGGTAAAGCGATTGGCAATGCCTATTCCATTAATACATTGGGGGGAGTTGTTGGGACTATTTTGACACCCTTTGTCTTTATTCCCCTTTTTGGTATTCGTTTGTCAATTTATCTTATCTATGGAGTATTGATTTTATTTGGAATTTTTGTCTTAGCAAAATACCGAAATCAAAATCTTGTTTGGACTTCTATTTCTTTGGTTGCTACTTTTATCTTTTTATTAATTGGAAAAACGTTAATTGTTCCTAAGATAGAAACTGGCCAATCGGGGGTTCATAATTTAGCCCGACTGGAAATAAACGTTCCTAAAGATAGATTAAGGCTTTTAGATTATAAAGAAGGAGCATTTTCTACAATCAGTGTTGTTGAAGATAGGCAATCAGGTGCACGAACCATTTATCTGGATGGTTTTAGCACAGCTACGGTTTCCAGATCTTTTTCAGGCAGTACTTATATGCAGGCTATGGGTTTTGTTCCCATGGCGATTCACCCCGACCCTAAAAATGTTCTCGTTATAGGTTTTGGTACTGGAAACACATTGGGAGTTGCTTCCCTTTTCCCAAACGCGAATGTTCACGGTGTGGAGATTGATAGAAATGTTTTGGAGTTTTCTAAATGGTTTTTGGATTGGAATCATGATGTGTTACGGCGTCCTAATACAAAAATCTTCGTGCAGGATGGCCGGGCTTTTTTGCGTTGGTCGAAAACTCGTTATGATGTGATTATCATAGAGCCAATGTCTCCATTGCAGGCGGGTGTTGTTAATCTATACTCCAAAGAGTTCTATGAGTTGGCCCTAAACCGTCTTAAAAATGATGGGATTCTGGTTCAGTGGCTTCCCTTGCATTTAGTAGGGCCTGGGGATGCGAAGTCAATTACGCAGACTTTTAATAATGTGTTTCCGCAATTTTCCGTCTGGAATAGCTTTTTAACTCGTATTGTTCTATTAGTAGGATCACGCGAAAAGGTAATTATTGATAAGAACCTATTTGATAAAAAATTAGAAACCCCTGAACTTAAAAAGGTAGCGGAAGAAATGAAGGTAATGTCTTTTCTGGATTTCGCAGATTTTTTTCTCACTGATGGGGATCATTTGTCTGATTTTTTGGAAAATGCTGAAGAGATATCCGATGATAAACCTCTCCTTGAATTTTCGAAGGTATCTTTATTACCACCCATGAAATGGGAAACAGATGAAAGTTTTTTAAATATTTTGCGTCATAGAATTTATCAAAAGCCTCCTGTAAAAGGACTAAGTGGTAAAGAGCAGGATATTTTTGATCGCAATTTGCATTTGAGAACAGCGCAAAGGCTCGGTGTGTTTTCGCAGCGATACCAGGGGCCAGGAGCAGAATTGTTTGCAGAGAAAAATTATCTAGAGGGTTTTAAGGCTATGAATATTTACTTTGAAAATTACCAGAAACCTTTAGTTCATTTGGACGATGCTAAGTGGCAAAGATGAAACGTCTTTTGAAATCCAGCCATTTTTATAAATTTTTCATTTCATTGTATTTTCTGTTGATTTTGATTCGGCCTTCAGCTTATGGCTCTGAGCCCATTCATCACCAATTAAAGATCGCTTTTGAACCTTTAACCTCAATGATTCGAGTTCAAGATAAGATTTCTATAGAAACAACCGATGTCCATTGCGATTTTTATAACTTTTACCTTCATGCAGCAATGAAAGTGGAGGAGAAAGAAACTTTGAGTGGTTGGATGTTTTCTATTGAAAGCCCAGTACCAGGCAACCCCTATCTTCAAAAACTTTTGATACGTAAAAAACCTGGAGAAAGCTGTCCAAAAAAAATATTTATTAAACTGCGCTATTCAGGGCCCATCGTTAAACAAGCAGAATCAAAAGTAGACTCTAAGATATCAAAAGGATTTGTTTTTTCCGGTGCAGAATATTTTTACCCTGTTCAAGTAAATTCAAAAGGTAGGGTTACTTTTAAGATGGAGGTTTCACTGCCCGAGACTTGGGAATCGTTAAGTCAGGGAGAACGAGAAAAAGCTCGATTATCCAACGGTAGAAGGATTGTGAGGTGGAATTCTAAATTGCCTTCAGAAGATATATTTTTGATTGGTAACCAATTCAATGTTTATGAAGAAAAANATAGGGGGATTACCCTTTATGCTTTTTTATTGCAAGGTGAAGCTAACCTCGCAAATAAATATATCGAAACAGCAAAGTATTATATTGATTTTTATAGCAAGTTATTAGGTCCCTATCCGTACTCTAAATTTGCTCTTGTTGAAAACTCGCAACAAACAGGTTATGGCATGCCTTCCTTTACATTGATGGGATCACAAATCATCCGATTTCCTTTTATTTTACATTCCTCTTTTCCTCATGAAATTTTACATAATTGGTGGGGTAACGGAGTATTTACTGATTCTAGTTCTGGCAACTGGTCAGAGGGTTTGACTACCTATCTTGCCGATCATTTATTATTGGAGTTAAAAGGTAAGGGTTCCCAGTATAGATTTCAGGAAATGTTGAAATACTTGAGTTATGTAAATAATACTAATGAATTTGCTATAAATGAATTTTCCCACCGGGAGAGTATGGCTTCGCAGGCTATCGGTTACGGAAAGTTGATGATGACTTTTCATATGTTACGAAATCANTTGGGAAAAGATTTATTTTTNCAAGGCTTAAAGAAGTTTTACAAAGATTTTAAATACCGCTATGCAGGTTTTGAGGAAATGGAGAAAACCTTTGAANCGATTTCAGGTGAAAAACTTGATTGGTTTTTTGNTCAATGGATCGAACGAAAGGGTGCTCCAGAATTTGAATTGTTAGATGCATCGTANGAACCTACTGAGGGTCGATATGACCTTTTGATTGAAGTAAAACAAAAAACNCCNGCTTATAGGTTAAAATTACCCGTAGCTATTTGGAAAGAAGGGATGAGCTTGCCAGAAATTCACCATTTGAATTTTGATAAACCCAAACAAAAATTTCACCTTCATATAGCCAAGAAACCAAAAGCAATTCGGCTAGATCCCTATAGTGAGGTTTTTCGAAGATTAGATGTCAAAGAAGTACCTGCTAGTATTGGGCAGACTTTTGGTGCTGCCCAGGCTGCTATTAGTCTCCCAACAGCTGAGACAAAAGAGCTTTCGAATGGGTATTTTAAGTTTTCAAAGTTTTTGATTGAAAAGGGAAATATAATTCAGCCTGTCTCAAAGGACAATAAGGATCGTTTATCTTCTAATTTAAGTTTGTGGGTATTTGGAAAAAATAATGAGATGGGTCANGACCTATTACCGATGTTAAAAAAAAATGGAATTGATTTGAAGNGTAATAGTTTTGTTTTAAAAGAAGGTATATTTCCACTAAAAAACNATAGTTTTATTTTTACTCTGCCTCGACGTGGAAATGAGAAGGGTTCTATCACGTGGTTAATTGCTTCCTCCGAAGACAGTATTCATGGTTTAATGCGAAAATTACCGCATTATGGAAAATATGGATATTTAGTTTTTAAAGGAAAAGAGCCTGAAAATTTAGTAAAAGGTTCTTGGAGGTCAAATCCAGCAAGCTTGCAAAAAATATTTAGTGATGGAAACTTTGCATTACCTTCACCATCTCCTTTAGTTAATATTCGTTCTAATAGATCAAATTAGCAGTATCAAAGCAGGTTNTTTTGAGGAGATGAACCATGGTTTGCTTTTTAATTTNGGGGCTACCCACAACTTCTTTTTTGTTGATAGCCTTTATTATTTTATTTCTGTCAAGNGCTCCTACTAGCCTTTAAATCGGTATAATTTTGTCTATTATAGAATCTAAAAAACTGGATTTAATATTTAAGCTGCTGATTGGGGTAGACCTGATTGTAATGCTAATTATTTTTATCCATGCTCGTATTTGGGAGAATTTCCCATTTCCTTATTTGGGCTCAAGGTTGAATAATCCATTTATGTTTTTACTAATTCTTTTTGGTTTAAGAGGATGGGTTAACCCTGAATTCGGTAAAAAACAACTGGCATTGATAAGAAAAATAACTACGGAAGAACCCACACGAGTCTACTTTTTTTCTGTTCTGCTGATGATGCAGTTTGGTCTTCAGGTTATGTGGTTTTTGTATCCGGAGGATTTCTATTGGAATCTTAATGCCGAAAAAGGTTACGGAACACTTTATTCTACTGCACAGTTGTTTCTGTTGGGTACTGTTGTTCTGATTACGGCTCGTGAGGACTNCGGNGATGGAGCTGAATGGAGAGATAAGTTCCCATGGTTTTTTGTGGCTTTCGTTTATTTTTTTATAGGATTAGATGACTGCGTAGGGATTCACGAAAACTTTATTGCTATTGGTGGAAAGCTAGCCTTAGATTCTGTGATCTTTCATTTTATTCATGAATGGTTATGGTTTTATGCTCCCATTGCCCTTGGAGTTGCTGTGTTTCTAGTAAGATTTTTTTTGAAGCGGTTTTTTTATTCACCAAGGCTAATGNTCACAATGTTNATAGCTCTGGCATTATGGATTGGAGTTTTGGTGTTAGAGGCCCTCTCAAAAAAGGTGATCGATCCTTTGAGTTATGACTACACACGCATATTAGTGGGGATTGAAGAAGGGTTTGAAATGTTAGGAGCCACACTTTTTTTGATTGGATTCAGCAGGCATCTTAAAAATGTTAATGAAAAGCTTTCCTAGTAAATACTTATTAATTGGAATTATCTCCTGTGCCGGGATTTTTATCTTGGATGCNTTGCTCCCCTTGGGCATTGCAGACGGAATGCTATACGNCTCTCTCGTCTTGCTAGGAATGATGGCCCAAAACCGTAATTTGATAATTATTNCTGCTGTTTTAGGTTCCGTATTGAATGTCCTGGGATATTTCTTTTCCCCACCGGGAGGAGAATTGACTCATGTTATTGCAAATAGGGTTTTAGCTTTTTTTACAATTTGTTTGGCGGCTNTTTTATGTCTCCTGAAAAATAACGCAGATGAAAAACTTACAGCTGCTCGCAATTTTCTTGAGGCTCGAGTTCAAGATCGAACTACAGAGTTACGTGATTCTAATAAACGTTTAAATAATGAGGTGGAAAGTGCAAAACTGGTAGAGTCTATTGCCATGGCTTCTAACGAAACTCGAGCTATTGATGATACGTTGACTTTTTGTATAGAGAGGGTGTGCAAGTTTGCGGACTGGCCTCTAGGCCATCTTTATTTAACCGAAGATAAAACCGCAACCAGACTTATACCTACTGGAATATGGCATGTAAGGGACCCGGGTAAGTTTGATGTGTTTCAGAAAATTACGGTTGATACTCCCTTGAAAATTGGCGTAGGTCTTCCAGGAAGAGTTTTGTCCAGTGGAGAGCCGGAATGGATTATCGATGTCACCAAAGATCCTAATTTCCCCCGTGCCAAGCAGGTAAAAGATATTGGGGTCAAGGCAGGGTTTGCTTTTCCCATTTTGATAGGTCCTGAGGTGGTCGGTGTAATGGAGTTTTTTTCGACAAAAGCTGTCGAACCTGACGAGGAAATACTAGCAATAATGGGTCAAATTGGAACTCAATTGGGTAGAGTGCTTGAAAGAAAACAAGCGCAGGACCAAAGCGATGTATCTCAAGAACAGTTACGTAACCTTTATCATCGATTACAAGAAGTTCGTGAGGAGGAAAGAACTCGAACTGCGAGAGAAGTGCACGATCATCTTAGTCAGCTTTTGACGACTATCAAGCTTGAGCTTTCATTGTTGGATAAAAAGCTTGCTGATCATAATTCGGGAACTCAGAAATCGACCCAACAGTTGCTAGATATGAGTGACGAAGCAATTCAATCTGTTAAAAGAATTGCGATGGACTTACGTCCACCTATTTTGGATGACCTAGGTCTACCTGAGGCTATTGAGTGGCAAGTTAAGGAGTTTAAGAGCCGAACCGGAATTCACTGCCAGTTTCTCAATCAAACGAATGGTGACGAAATGGACCTTGAAAGATCGACAACTCTTTTTAGAATATTTCAGGAAACCTTAACAAACATTGCTCGCCATTCTCAGGCAACGACGGTAAGTGTCAAACTATATACCAGCAAAGAAAATATTAACTTGCAAGTTGAGGATAACGGATGTGGCATAACAGTAGAACAAATTCAAAGTTTGCGGTCATTAGGTTTGCTTGGAATGCGAGAACGCGCTATGGTGTGGGGCGGTAATGTACAAATAAAAGCTGTCGATCGCGGAGGGACCATGGTAACTATCAACATTAAAAGGGATGGAAATGGTAAAAACGAAGGAAAAAATTAAAGTAATTATTGCGGATGACCACCCGCTATTTCGCAGAGGGTTAAAAAATGCTTTTTCGGAAACTTCTGATATTGAAGTGGTTGCAGAAGCAGAAGATGGGGACGACCTTTTAAAGAAAATTTCAGGACTGGATCTAAGTGTTGCTCTCATGGACGTTGCCATGCCTGGTAAACATGGACTGGATCTTTTAAAGCAAATTCGTGAAGAACAACCTAAACTACCGGTTTTAGTTTTAACAGTTTATCCGGAAGAACATTATGCGGTGCGATTTTTTAAAGCAGGTGCATCAGGATTTATTCATAAAGAAAGTAGTACGGATGAGATTTATGCGGCTGTTCGGAAAGTAGCCAATGGTGGTAAGTTTGCTAGCGCAGAAATTACTGAAAAACTGGCCTTTGATTTTGGAAAAACCGATCGACCTTTACACGAAAATCTTTCGGATCGTGAACATCAGGTTTTTATGATGCTTGCGGAAGGGGAGTCCCCGACAGAAATTGGGAAAAAATTGTCTTTAAGCGTAAAAACAATCAGTACACATCGATCACGTATTCTAGAAAAAATGCAAATGAAGAAAAATGCAGAATTAATTCATTACGCTATTTCGAACCGGCTGCTTCAATAGCAAGCTTCTTTGTATTGAGAATTGCTATTTTATCTCTCCAATTCCCATACTGGTATTATTCCTAATAAAAGATAAGACAAACACTTAATACTTATTAAGTATAATTACTTTATTTTTAAAGTATTTAGACTACTAAAAAAACAGCGAGACACCTATATATACGTTGGGGTGGATCAATTAGAATCCCTTCAAGAAAGAAATTGAAAAGCTCTATAAAACGCGATTGTTTCAGTGTTCTTTTAATAGTGTTTTTTTAACGCAAAGGAGAGGGATTATGAAAAAGATTTTTGCTCTAACTGTTGCTTTCATCGCTGGTTTTGCGCTGACAGCCAACGCAGGTAGCATTGCTCCTGGTGAAATGACCAAATGTACCGACGCAAAAAGTATTACATTTGAAAACGCTGGTCCTGCTAACAAGTCTAGTGACAAGTTTGGTTACACCAATAATGATCGTGGTGGCGCAAATGTGGTAATTTGGAAATCTAAAAATTTCACAACTATTCCTGTAACATTGGGACCGAACGATGATAACAATAGTGTTAACGGCACTGATGGTGGGCGCAC
>NZYH01000083.1 GCA_002697825.1 Nitrospina sp.
TTTTAACTTTATTTTTGTGTCTGCCTGTTTTCGCAGAACCTTATAATTATCTGGGGATTTTTCAAGTACCTCTTTAAAAGCCTTTTCCGCAATCAAATATTTGCCTTGGGCAAAAGCTGCCTCACCATTAGCCAAAATTTCATCAATATTCTGCGCGTACAATGCAATCTCCAAGAAAAATACAATCAGAAATTGCACAATAAAAATTCTAAAAATTTTAGTAAACTTGTTCATTTATGGGCACTCGTTATTCGATATTTGAATACTTATAGGCTATTAAAAAACATAAGGCCTTCCAGGCTGTTTCCAAAAAAATAATGCATCTTTTTTTTTCTCATTATAGTTTAGTATAAATGTACTTAATACTGTTTAATAGTTATTGGTTAATTAAATGCGCAGCTTAAAGGGAAATATAACCATTTTAAAGCACCACCAAAAGATGACTTTTAAAATATTTTATTTTTTCAGTACAAACAATAGATTCAAGTATTTTCTAGTTTTTTCACTCCTATTAATAAGTTGTAATAATATTAGTGAGGATCCTTTGGTTTTGCGAGCAGGTGCCGAGCCATCCGCGAAAATGCGAAATGATATGGGTATTGAGCACTTTAAAGCAGGAAGGAATTTTGATGCCCTTTTGCAGTTTAACCAGGCCAATCTGGCGGACCCGACATCAGGGGAAATTCATTTTAATCTTGCGTTGACATTGTGGAAAGAAAACAAAAAAAACAGGGCTGTCAAACATTTTAAAAAGGCACGTAAATTCGCAAAAGGGAACGCCTTGATCCTAGAATCGCCTATCGCAAATAAAATATTGGAAAAGAATTAAATATATCATCCTAAATTTTTTCTAAAATAAAGCTGTCCTATTTTTTATATAGACGAAGATTTTTTCAAACCCAGCAAGTGTTATAATGCCCTAGCGAACTTTACGAAAGGTGATCGATGATTATAGTCATGGCCCCAGGCGCCACACCCGAGCAAATTGAGAAAGTTGAAAAAACAATCAAAGAGCTCGGCTATACTCCCCACGAAATTGCTGGAGTTGAACGTAAAGTGATTGGTGCTGTTGGGGATGAGCGGGGTAAAGACAGATTACAATCTATCGAAACCATGGCCGGAGTAGAAAGCGTCTTTCCTATTTTAAAACCTTATAAACTTGCCAGCCGTGAAGTAAAACCCGTCAACACTGTGATTCAAGTAGACGGTGTCTCTGTGGGAAGTAAAGAAATAGCCATAATAGCGGGTCCGTGTTCAGTAGAAAACAAAGACCAAATTTGCACAACAGCNAAGCTGGTTAAGGACTCCGGTGCTAATTTTCTACGAGGNGGGGCCTATAAACCTCGAACATCCCCCTATAGTTTCCAAGGAATGGAAGAAGATGGCCTTAAACTACTGGCAGAGGCCAAGGAAGCATCNGGGCTCCCCATCGTCACAGAAATTATGAATCCAAGAGAAATTGAGTTGGTTATTAAGTATGCGGATGTACTTCAGGTCGGTGCCCGAAATATGCAGAATTTTTCANTATTAAAAGAGCTTGGAAGAATAAACAANCCCATTCTTTTAAAACGTGGCATGATGAATACCATCAAAGAATTTCTGATGTCGGCGGAGTATGTTTTATCGGAAGGTAATAGTAATGTAATTCTTTGTGAGAGAGGNATTCGTACTTTTGAAACAGCGACTNGAAATACTCTGGATATAAGCTGTATACCAGTTCTTAAAAAGGAGACACACCTGCCTATTATTATTGATCCCAGCCATGCAACGGGACATTGGGAGATGGTTGAATCCATGTCTCGCGCCTCTATTGCTGCTGGTGCAGATGGATTGATCATTGAAGTTCACCCAGACCCAGTGAAGGCATTTTCGGATGGACCGCAATCCCTTAAGCCTTCTAAGTTTTCCAAGCTTATGAAAAATTTACGACCCTTTGCAGAATTGATGGATCGAACCCTATCCGACCCCATAAAAAAACAAACCCCCTAACTTCTTGAATTTCTAAGCTTTTAGGTTTATTCTAACCTTGATTTTTCTTAAATTCTGAAGCGCAAACAATAATTAACGCTTCGAACTTCGTATAGAGCCTAGAATGAATGAACTCTATTTAGCAAATCGCAACCTTTCCGAAGCATATCGACAAAAACTTCAGGAAATAACCTCTTCACTCGATCAGTCCAGTGCTTTTTCAAACGGATCTGATATAAATCCTCAAAAATATTATTTAGATTTTAAAAATCGTGCTGTTGAGTTTGTTTGCAAAGAGACNGAGCTTTTAAAAAAGGAATGCCTTAACTCTGANAACTCCCATCTTATCCTGCTAAAGCAAACAGTTTTGGTGGATATCATAGTTCAAGAAGCTTATGCTTCAGCGTTATGGTTGTTTAACAATAAAAATAGTCAGGATTTAACCCCAGAAAAAGTACCGCTAGCAATTTTNGCTCGAGGCGGATATGGGCGGGAGGAAATGTACTTTCGCTCTGATGCAGACATTCAGATCGTCTCACAATCTTCCTTAGAAGATAAAAAGAAAAAGTGGACGGAAGAGATTATCCGTCATTTTGAATATCTTTTTATCTTTCAAGATATTTTCCCCGTATCCAGTAATTCTTGTTACACCGAAATGGAAACATTTGAAAAAGATTTGAGCCCGGAAAAAGTTGCGCAATTTCTAGCACTTCTTGAACACCGTTTTGTAACAGGAAATATTTTGGCATATAAGGAGTTTAAAAGTTCAATTAAAACAGTCAATCTTATGTATCAAGAAGAGATCACCAAACATTGTTTAAACCATGGTGATTATTATGAAGTTCAGAATACTGTCTTCAAACAGGAACCCGATATAAAAGAGGAGCTCCGGAGATTATACTGGGCTTTGGCATCTGTTCGTATTATCCAAAAAGTTGAGAAAACCAATCAATTTGAGCTGTTAATTGACCTATATGCTAAAAAATTAATCAGCCCACTTGCCTTTAAAAGCATGCAAAAGGGTTTTAACTTTTTATCCAAAGTGCGACTAATGTTGCACATGATACAGGAAGGGGCTCATCGCGATGTGATGAGCTATGAAGTCAGAGAAAAAGTAGCAAAGTCGATGGGTTATGAAGTGGGTAACTTTTTTCATGAATATTTTTTTGGGGCAGTATACCCGCTTAAACGCTTTAGTCGTAATCTTTATTGGAATAGCATGGCCGCGGATACAAAAAAACAAAAAAGCTTATCAGAATACTTTTCATTAAACACACAAAATCAAATATTTTTTGAAAAAGAACCTGACGTTTTATTTGCTAATAATCCTCTTTGGTTTTTTAAATTATTTATTTGGGTAGCAGAAAGAAACTATTATCTTTCCTATGAAGTTATTCATGCCATCGAACAAAATATCGAACAGGCTAATCCTATTTTCACCGATGATACTTCTAAGTTAGAAATTCAAAATTNTTTTAAACGAATTATAAGAGGAAAATATTTTTCAAAAGCCATTAGACTGCTACATGAGTTTGGCATATTAGAAAATTATTTAATCTTGGAATTTAAAAACTTGCGTGGCCTACTGCAAGACATCTATGTTCATAAATTTCCCACAGACGTCCATATTCTTGCAGCCTTAGATGCCNTAAACGGGTTGGANTTTAAAAAAACCGCCGATCCCTTTCTGGCAGAACTCTATCATTCACAAAGAGACAAAACTGCCCTNAAACTTGCTGTATTACTGCACGATATCGGTAAAGGTGCCAAAGTAGGAGACCAAAATGAAGAACTAGTAGGAGCTCAATTGATTCCTAAAATTTTGGAAACTCTAGGCTATGTTGACAAACCCAAGCGCGTGGAAGATNTAGCGTTCCTTGTTGAAAAACATCTGACTCTTTATGACCTTATGTTGTTGGATCCAGAAGCAGATGACACCTATGACATGGTACTTGATTTAGTTAATCATGATAAAGAAAGATTTAAAATGTTGGTTCTACTAACTTATGCAGATAGAGGTGGAACCAAAATGAATATGTCTAATACTCAAATTGAACAATTAAAACTGTTCTACCAATATACCCTGCATCATAAAAGTCGTGAAAGCGTTCCAAATGCCATTAAGCTTGATTTTTTAAAAATGGTACGGTTGCCTCGTGAATTACAATCCCANCTNGAAATTTATTACAAATTCAACCAACTAAAGAAACCNTTTATGGCAGAAATGTTGTTTAATCCAGGACAACCTGCCGACTTAATCATTTGTTCTCAAGACACAAAGGGCTTTCTCCATAAAGTTTCTGCCGTCCTAGCTTTCAACCAACTAGATATTGTGCAAGCCAATATTCAAACCATGAAAGACAAAGTATTTGATGTTTTTAAACTGATAAATGCTTCTGGTGAACCTATCGATTATGGAGACTTCTTTTTTATTCAAAATCGAATTCAAGAAGATCTTTCTCGTATATTTATTGAAAAAAAACCCTTACCTGAAATTTTTAACGGACGGACGTTTGGAAATAATATAGAAGGAAAGCGTTTCCCAAATGTTAAGTTTAAAATGAAAACAATTGGGCGTTCTGTAAAACTGGCTACCCACAATCTGCCTGGAACTTTTATGATGGAAGCAAAAGTCTTATCGGATGCCAATATGGAATGCCAAAAAGCGGTTCTTCATACCCATCAAGGTACCGCTTCTAATGTTTTTTATTTGCGTCCCCATGATGTAGCTGAAATAATGAATCATCAGGATTATTTTATTCAAACATTTACTAATGCCTTGAAACCTCTTACCACAGGTGATTCTGTTTTTTAGCTAGGAGNAACAAACAATTAATTTTCAATAACTTTAATGAAAATAAAAAATCACCCACCCGTAATGAAATCCTTAGTTTTGATATTTGCCNTCATCGGTATNGTTTTATTTGCAGAAAATACGNACGCAGAGCCCTACAAGTCTTTCCTCAAAAAAGCCATTGAGCTTGATAAAGACGGTTTTTTCGAAGATGCCATCGATTATTGGGAAAAGTCTCGAATTGGCTCTCCTGCAAATATTAAACTATTTTCCGGATTAAAAATTTCGGGCACTTACTCTAAATTGGGAAACTTGAATCGTGCTTTGGAGGTTTCCCGCGCTCTGACTAAAAGTCATCCGCAACAATATGAATCCTGGTTCACTTATGCAAATGCTTCCGGTGCTCTAAAAAATTATACACAGGCTATATCCGCCTTTAAAATGAGTATTGAACTGAAACCCAAAGAAGGATTGGGAAAAGTGGGTCTCGCATTTGCATTATTCGGAGATGAAAAACCAGACCTAGCCATTGAACATTTAAAAGATGCGATGAAAGTTTTTAAGGCTAACAAAAATATCTCATGGTACCGAGATTGTCGTTTAGCTATAAGACAAATAAAGGATTTTGCTAGATTCCCCCCTCAATTCTCCCACCTTTGGTTGGCAACAAATCTAAAACGAATTCAAGATACTTTCGAAAATTCAGTTCTTGATTTTGAAAGCCTTCTCAAATCTCCTTAACGAGCTTTTCTGCCTCTTAAGAANCTTTATTATNCTTTTTACCCTTACATTAATTTCTTCAATTTATATTAAAAATTTTTAATATAACGTTAATTGTCTTTTAATTTGAATTTAATATTATTGCGAGAGTACTTTTTCTCCTCCTTTCTGGGGGAACGGGTTTGGCTTCAAAATCAAATTCTTCCCCCATATCCTGCACAACATTGGAACTGACAGNGCAATTACCTGTCAGTTCCTTTTTTTTTANCAAACTCATTAATAAACCAATCACCTAAATTAATCTCCCATCTATCTATCCTACTGAATAAAAGTGCCTTGTGATCAAAAATAACTAATTTAAACAAAGGTTTATCTTTCAGATCTTTTACGTTACAATCAAAACTTAATTAAAAATGAAACATAAAAAAGAAGGTTTTTGGGGTATTTGTTGGATAGCGGCTGTTGAATTTCGGTCAAAATTAAGTCAATTATTTTATCCTTTTAATAAGGATTTTAAATAGAAAGAACGAAAATGGCGAAAAAATCAAAGTACAATCTTGTTTGGATGGACTGCGAGATGACAGGTCTTGATGTAGAAAAAGAGGTCCTAATAGAAATTGCCACCCTAATCACAGACAGCGAATTGAATATTTTAGAAGAAGGGCCTTGCATAGCGATTCATCAACGTGATGAGATACTTGAAAAAATGGATGAATGGAATACCAAGCACCATAATGCCTCAGGCCTTGTAAAGCGTGTCAGGGAATCTCTGATTAATGAAGTAGAAGCAGAGAAAAGAACCTTGGACTTTATTAAAAAATATTGCCCAAAAGGGACTTCCCCNTTATGCGGCAACTCCATACATCAAGACCGCAAATTCCTTCACAAATACATGCCTGAAATGCAGGATTATTTTCATTACCGAAGTATTGATGTAACTTCTATAAAAGAACTAGTTACCCGCTGGTATCCCACTGGGCCCAAATTTCCTAAAAAAAGTCAGGAACATGTTGCCATGATTGACATTCGAGAATCTTTACAAGAGTTAATCTTTTATAGAGAAAATTATTTTATTGGGCAGGAAGCTATCGTGCCTGAGTCTACTGCTATATAAACCCACTATGAATAAAGGCGCACTNATAACTATAGCGTTCTTGCTGCTGGTGGCAAGCATTTCAATTGATCTTTTATGGACAGGCAATAAATTCCAATGTGAAGTTTGCATCAAATACAAAGATCAGATTGTCTGCCAAAAAGTTAAGGGAATGGAAAAACAAGACACCATTATGACGGGAATAAGCACTGCATGTGCAGCTGTGGCAGACGGCATGACAGAATCCATCGAATGCCAAGCTCAGCCTCTCGAAAAAATGGAATGTCAGGGTATCTAGCCTGCCGATACCCTTTACTCGGAATGGGCCGGCCCTCCAAAAAACCAAATAGACTATTNATACTTTAGCATAGGTTTGCTGGCATGGCCTGCCCCCCTAGGGGGTGCAAATTAGGTCGTAGACCTTCTGATATTTTTCTTCAACACTTCCCAAGTTAAAGCGAAATCGGTCCTTGTCCATTTTTTCGTTGGTTTCCCAATCCCACAACCGGCAACCATCTGGGCTTATTTCATCACCTAGGAACACCTCTCCCTTATGTCGACCGAACTCTACCTTGAAATCAACAAGCCTTATTTTTCTGTCCCTAAAAAAATCTACCATCAGCTTATTGATTTTGAGTCCTTCCGACTTCAAAATCTCTACCTCTTCTTTAGTGGCCCAACCAAAAATATCGACATGGCATTCGTTTATCATTGGGTCTCCTAAAGGATCACTCTTATAAAAGAATTCTAGAATGGGTTGCTCCTCAAAAACCCGACCTTCTTCAATGCCCAAACGTTTGCACAAGCTGCCTGCTGCGACGTTTCTAAGCACCACTTCTACAGGTATAATATCCAGATTTTTTACCAGCATTTCCCGATCATTCAGGGTTTCTACAAAATGAGTTTTCACCCCATTTTCTTCTAAATACTCAAATATGCGGCTGGACATATGGTTATTCATCACACCTTTGTCGACGATNGTTCCCTTTTTTTTCCCNTCAAATGCGGATGCATCATCTTTAAAATACTGAATCAACAAATCCGGGTCAGAGGTTTTGTATAAAATTTTTGCCTTNCCTTCGTAAAGTTTTTCTAATTTTTCCATAATGATCTCTTTATTGTTTAAATATCCGTTTAAAAATTATGTCTACATTTTTAAATTGAGCTTTCAAATTAAATATCTTCTCAATTTCCTTTTTTGTCAACAGCGAGCTAACTTTTTTATCTTTTTTCAAGAGAGCTAAGAAATCCTTGCCTTTAGTCCAAGACTGCATCGCATTTTTTTGGACTAGACTGTAAGCCTCCTCCCGAGAAATACCTTTTTCAACCAAGGCCAACAAAACACTTTGAGAAAAAATCAAACCTTCGGTTTTCTCAAGATTACGCATCATATTCTTCGGATACACAATCAAGTGCTCCATCATTTTAGTCATTTTTCTCAACATATAATGAATGAGAATCGTGCTATCAGGAGCAATTACCCTCTCTACAGAAGAATGACTAATGTCTCTCTCATGCCAGAGGGGCATATTTTCTAATGCAGCAAACGCATTCGACCTCACCATGCGTGCCAGACCACACATTTGTTCGGAAACCACGGGATTCCTTTTATGTGGCATTGCAGAAGACCCTTTTTGTCCACTCGAAAAAAATTCTTCCGCTTCAAGAACTTCTGTCCTCTGTAAGTGGCGAATTTCTGTGGCAATTTTATCGATGGTTCCAGCAACAATCGCTAACGTAGTAAAAAATTCTGCATGTCGATCACGTTGGATAATCTGGGTGGAAACTGGGGCCGCTTTCAAACCCAACTTGGAACAAACATACCCTTCAACTTCTGGGTGTATACAGGCGAAGGTCCCCACAGCGCCTGAAACCTGGCCATAAGAAATACTCTGCCGAGCACGTTTTAGCCTTTCTATATTGCGGCCCACCTCTTCATACCAGTTTGCAACCTTTAATCCAAAAGTAAGAGGTTCTGCGTGTATACCATGCGACCTTCCCATAACGGGAGTCATCTTATGCTTTAAGGCTTGATTTTTTAAAACCGTCTGAAAAGCCTTTAACTCTTTTAAAATAAGATTAGATGCCTGCTTCAACTGTACGGCCAATGCCGTATCCAAAACATCCGAAGAAGTCATTCCAAGGTGCATATAGCGAGCGGAGTCACCAACATATTCAGCCACGCAAGTGAGAAATGCGATTACATCATGCTTGACCTCTCTTTCAATTTCATCTATGCGCTCCACTTTGAAGTCAGATTTTTTCTGAATATCTTTCAATGCCGATTTAGGTATCTCGCCACGTTTTGCCAAGGCTTCACAGGCAAGAACTTCAATTTTTAGCCAGATTTTAAATTTGTTTTTTGGCTCCCAGATGGAGGCCATTTCAGGAAGTGTGTAACGTGGAATCAAACTTTGATACCCCTAAAAAAGAAAAATCCCTAGAAAGACGAAGGAAAGTTTCGTTAATATGATATAAATGCTCGCATATATTAAACACAATTTTCCGGTAAATCAATAAATGAACAAAACATTAAGTGTATGTTTCGTATGTCATGGAAATATTTGCCGTTCCCCGCTTGCCCAAGGAGTAATGGAATCCCTTGTAAATCAAGAAAAACTTGAAAAAACAATTCTTATCAGTTCTGCCGGAGTCAGTGCTTGGCATGTTGGGGAACCACCTGATGATCGAATGCAAGATACTGCACAAAAGCATGGTGTCTCACTTGATAGTCGGGCCCAGCATTTTCAAGCAACCGATTACCAAAAATTGGATTTAGTACTGGCTATGGATCATAGTAATCTCAGTACCCTAAAAGCATTAAAACCAACTTCTGAGAACCAGGATAAGCTATTCTTATTTCGATCTTTTGATCCAAAAAATAATGGAAATATGGAGGTCCCCGACCCTTATTATGGGGGCGATCAAGGGTTTGAGCTCGTTTACGAAATGGTTGCAAGAACTTGCCCTAAAATTCTGGAGTACTTGAAAACAAAACTCTAACTGTGAAAGATGAATTAGACAGTTTGCTAGAACCTCTATACGGAGCGAAAATAGAATCCTCTTTCGCAACCCATGGCGGAAGTATCAATCAAACTCAAGTTTTAGTTTTGACCAATGGGGTTCGAGTTTTCATGAAACAAAACTCGAATCCTCCCACCGATTTTTTTTTGGCCGAAGCGAAAGGTTTACGGCTACTTAGCCAGGCTAATAAAGGCCCGAGGATCCCTAAACCCATAGCCATTCAATCGGGTTCTACCCCAACTTTTCTTTTACTGGAGCATATAGAAAATTCTTCGGAAGATAACAAATTTGCGGAGCGCTTTGCTCAATCTCTGGCAGAGCTTCACCGTGTGAGTCAAGAAAGTTTTGGGCTAGACCATAATAATTTTATTGGCAGCACGCCACAGAAAAATCAAATGGAAAAAGATGGAATCGTTTTTTTCCGAGACCATCGAATCGATTTTCAAAGAAAACTCGCACGACAAAAGGGGTTATTGCCTACCACCACAGACAAAAAAATAGAATCACTTTGCGAAAACCTAGCAAGCTTTTTAAACTTAACCGGAGAATCCCCTGCCCTGATGCATGGTGATCTGTGGTCTGGAAATTACTTTCCTGATTCTGAGGGGAAGCCTTGTATTTTTGATCCGGCTGTCTATTATGGATTACGTGAAGCCGATCTGGCTATGACAGAACTGTTTGGGAAATTACCACAACGTTTTTACGATGCTTATCAGGAAGCATTTCCCATGAACCCTGGTTACAAAGAAAGAAAAGATTTATATAACCTATACCATCTATTAAATCACCTCAACCTTTTTGGTAGTTCCTATCTGTCATCGGTTCAGCAGGTGATTAAACGTTATGTCAATTAGGGCAGGAGACAGCAGAAAAAATCTAAGAAGAGGTAATAATTTAGAACACAAATAATTTGGTGTGCTAGAACCCGCCACCAATTTTAGCAATGAAGGTATTCAATTCCCTTTCTACTGTGCCATCCCAATTTTTCATTTCATTAGTAAGAGTTGCGAGAACCGCTTTCCCTGCACTGATTTCCAATGCATCTGCAATACTAACCAGTATTCGAGTACCGTATCTTTCAACAAGCTCATGTTCTTCTGCGGCACGAAATGCTAAATCAGGCCCCAGTATCATGGCCCAAGCCTGGATCACGGAAACTTGGGTGGATTCTCTGAATTGAAGCGATTCCAGTCCTTCCATATAGGTTTCTGCGTCAATTTCACCTGATTCAAATCTGTCGATCAATTGTTTAAGGTTCACCTCTTTCGATTCAACCTTCTGGAAGATATATTCAAAAAATTTGGCTTCAAATTTTTTGAGCTCCCCCACGTTCCAAGGACACTTGAACTCGATCTCCGTATCACTAGCTGTTTTTCTAGCTTCTCTTTCAATTTTATAAAGACAATTGGGGCATCTTTTTCCGGAATCGTGATTGAATTCAGCTCCGCAATGGCAGGGAGCTAAAACACTTTGAAAAGCAAGTGCCAGAGCCTCTTTTTTAAGACCTAAAACCTCACGAAAGGCAACCCTGACAGGGTTTGCCCGTGACACGTGGACGTAGTTGGAACAACTTGAGCAATAAATAGGGTAGGCACCTTTATCTTCTTCTGGTTCAATCAATGGCTCAAAAG
>NZYH01000084.1 GCA_002697825.1 Nitrospina sp.
CCAAAGCTCATTTTAAGGTGGGGAAGTTTTCCTAATGCTTTACGCACTCGGGAAAATTTTTTCTTTAAACTTTTCACTTCTTCCATGGGGTGCCACTGAAAAGGTGTTCCCGGTTTGGGCACCAAAGGACTCAAACTAATTGTCACACGACCAATGCGGCCATGCCTGCGACACTCATCAACATAAACTTCTTGAACTCGTTCAACCAAGCGAATGAACTGATCGATATCATCATCGGTTTCGTGCGGCAGTCCAATTATGGAATAGATTTTCAAATGGAGGATACCCTTCCGGATTAGAAAACCACATTTTTCCACAATAAAATCATCAGTTGCTGCTTTATTAATAACATCACGCATTCTCTCAGAGGGGCCATCCACGGCAACCGTCAGGGTTTTCTGCCCACTCTTGAGAATGAGATCGACGAGTTCATCCGTCAGAGTTTCCATTCGCAAAGATGAAAACGAAAGTTTTTTTCCTTCATTGGTAATCCTTTTAGCCAAGGCAGGAAGTTGTGGATGATCTGTTACCGAAGGCCCAACCAAACCTACCGTTTGTGCCGTTTTTCCTTGATTTCCTAAGGTCTCAGTCATCGATTCATAAGTTTTATTTAGATCAGGCAAGCGGGGAGGACGATAAATAAAACCCGCTGTGCAAAATCGGCAAGCCCATATGCAACCTCGAGTAACCTCCATCAATGCCATATCTTTGAACGTTGAGTTTTCTCCGTGTATCACAGAGTGAGTACAAAGAGATTCTTCTTCCGCTACCCAATGGCGTGTTACACGCGTAGGAATATCCAAAGATGTGGAAACTCCTGTTTGCTGTCCTAATTCCATTTTCGAATCATAAAATTGTGGTACATAAATTCCTGGTAGTCGCGCTGCCTGCTCCAGAAAATTTTTCTTATCTTCTGTTTCTAGTAGCTTATTAAAAAAATCATTGGCTAGTCCCTCGCCCTCACCGATGAATAAAACATCCATACAATTAGCTAACGGTTCTGGATTAATAAAAATTGCGGAACCTCCAGCGACAATCATAGGATATGAGGCATCGCGAGCATCCCTATCCAGTGGGATATTGAAGTACTTCAAGGCAATAACCGTGTTCAGATAATCTGGTTCAAAGGAAATCGAAAATGCAATGATATCGAAATCAGCAGGATGTAATTTCAACTCTATGGACCGTAAATCTTCACTATCTAAAGTTTCCTTTTCCGGTTTCCAATCCGTAGGCAGCGCGTAACGATCGCACTCCACCCCATCAATTGAATTTAGAAGAGCGTGCACCTGTTGAAAGCCGAGGTTGGCTAGAGCCACTTCACGTGTGTTGGGGTAAACTAAAAGTACCCGTATGGCTTGATTCGCCAAGGATCTATCGGAAATGGTATGATCGGTAGAGAAGGAAACTGACATTATGCCTCGAAAATAATTAGCTTTGAAATTATAACCTCTATCATACTCTAAATAGGGCCGACTTAAAACGGATTACCGAATTCATGACGGAAATATTGCCGGACAATCGAATGCAGGCCTATTTACAAAAAATAGCTGCTGGACCAAAATTGAGCAAGGATCTCACTGAAGAAGAAGCAGAAGATGCCCTATCACTGATACTGGACGGGAAAGTGTCCCAGATAAGAGTGGGGGTCTTCCTCATTGCCGCACGAATGAAAATTGAAACAGTAGCTGAGAATATCGGATATTGGCGGGCTCTGCAAAAAAATATGGCTTGCAAAAATATCATAGTCGACAATCTCCTGCAGGTCGCCGATCCGTTTGATGGTTTTCAACGTACTCCTTATTTTGGATTTTATACAATTCCAGTTTTAGCACAATTAGGAATCCCCACTTACGGTCACTCTGCTCTTCCTCTCCCTCCAAAGTTTGGAATTACCTTTGAGGATTTACTGGTCAACCATTATCAGGTGCCAGGAAGTGGGCACTACGAAAAACGTATCAAACAAATAGAAAAGTACAATTTCGGTTATATCAATACTGCAGACTCACTTCCTCCTTTAGAGAAGCTGCGTTCTATGCGAAAAGAAATAGTCAAACGACCCATGCTAGCAACGCTTGAAAAAATCCTTATGCCTCTTCAAGCTAAGAGCAAAAATTTTCTTGCTACTACCTATTTTCATCGTGGGTACGAAATCTCATTAACCGAAATCGGAAAAAGAAGTAGATTTGATCGTGTCATTGTTGGCAATGGAATGGAAGGCACTAACTTGTTAGGCATTCACAAAGAAGCAAAAGTTTTCATTCAAGATGGAAATAATGAAACTCAATCCCACACTCTGAAATATTCGGAAATGTTCCAGGAAAAAACTGCTAAACAAATCTCAGAAGCTCATGAAGCTTTAAAAGAAATAGAATCGAAGCTTGAAACCATTACTGATTTTGGGGAACGAGCTTTAAAAACGGGAGAGGGACCAGCAGCCATTCAAATAGCCAGTCAGGCTTCCTGTTTAGCTCATCTCGTAGATATTGTTCCATCACCGCAAAAGGGATTTGATGCAGCGATGAAAATTTTAAAATCAGGGAGTTGTTACGAATCTCTTATGAAAATGATTGGCTTCTTAAAAGCATAGATTTTATTTCTTCAGCATCGGCTCTAAATATCTCCAAACCAGATCGGCAACAAGTTTATAACCAGATTCTGTAGGATGTAGCCCATCGGGGCGTGTATGTTCCCGGACTCCCGCAACCCCTTCAAGCAAAAAGGGAAGATACACCAAATCGTATTTTTTAGCTAAGTCCGCATATACTGATTCAAATTTTAATTGATAATCTTTCCCATAATTAGGCAGAGCTTTCATGCCTGCCAACAAAACCTGGGCATTATTTTCGTGGGAAATACGAATCATAGTTTCAAGATTAGTTTGCATTTCTTTGGTAGATAACCCCCTCAATCCATCATTTGCTCCCAAAGCAAGAATGACAATATTTGGTTTGTGTTTCATTAACCAGTCAATACGGCGGACACCCCCAGCCGTCGTATCACCACTAACGCCGGCATTGATGACTTTGTGTCTTAAATTAGACTGATTAATTTTTACCTGTAGACGTGAAGGAAAACTCTCTTCCTCTTGCACGCCAAATCCGGCCGTTAAACTATCCCCTAAGGCAAGAACCACGAGTTTCTCCTGTTTTATTTCGGTAGCCATTATATTTTCTGTTTTCCCCGGAATAATCAGCAGTCCTGCAAGAACATACCCGGAAATAAGAAATAAGTTTATTAAAATATTTCGCATATTTTTGTAATACAATGAATACCTATCATTAACCAACAATTACCAATAAGTTGATCGAAATATCTGGATTAATTAAAACTCTGCACGGCGGCGGTCACAAAGTAGAAATTTTAAAATCTATTGATCTCACAATTCCAACTGGCCAGTTCATAGCGATAACTGGACATTCCGGAAGTGGTAAAACTACCCTACTCAGCCTGATTGCCGGACTCGACGCACCGACCGATGGAAAAATTAACATAGATGGGCAGGATATCACGAAACTAAATGAAGACGAACTGGCCTTATTACGCGGAAATCGTTTTGGTTTTATTTTCCAGAATTTTCATCTCATCCCAACCCTCACTGCTCTAGAAAATGTTGTGCTTTCCTTAGAACTCAATAACACTCCAGGTGCAACAAAAAAATCCGAAGACTTGTTGAGTAAAGTAGGGCTCGGAGACCGTCTAAATCATTACCCAGCACAATTATCTGGTGGAGAGCAACAACGACTTTCAATAGCACGGGCCTTTGTCAATGAACCTGATATCATTCTTGCCGATGAGCCAACCGGAAACCTCGATTCGAAAAATAGTGACCACATTATGAATCTAATCCAAGAACTACATCAAATAAAACAGGCGACCATTATCCTCGTTACTCATGAATCACAGGTGGCAAATCAAAGTCAGCGTATTTTGACCTTGGAAGATGGAAAAATCATTTCCGACCAAGAAAAAGAAAAATTATGAATTCAGCACAAATTAGTTTTCCCAAGTTAATTACACTTACCCTTGCCGAATTGCGCGGTGCATGGAAACGCATGACCTTTTTCATTCTTTGTATTGCAATCGGTGTTTGTGCAGTAATGACGATTAAAAGCTTTTCCAATATGGTTCAAGAAACGATTCAGGCCCAGGCCAAAGGTCTGTTGGCTGCAGATATCGCGATTAAAGGTAGTTGGGAACAGGGAAAAGAAGACTTGGCTTATCAGACAAAAACCCTGCCAATCGGAACAGAGTTTTTGTTTATAAAAGAACTACACGGGATGGTCCAGTATAAAACGACGACCATACCTGAAAAATCTGGCTCCCTGATAACAGAATTAAAATCCATTCCATTATCCGGCCCACAATATCCTTTCTATGGGGAACTTAAAAATAACCCAGATCGCCCTTTGCAGGAATTGCTTAAGGGAAACAGTGCAGTCGTGGAATCATCATTTCTAATAAAAACAGGATTGCACTTGAACGATGAATTCCTCCTTGGAAAAATAAAATTAAAAATCACAGGTATTGTAATCTCAGAACCTGATCGTATCTCCCGTGCCTTTAGCATAGGACCTCGATTATTTATTTCGCGCGCTTCTCTAGATAAAGCTGGGCTGATCCAACCTGGGAGCCGAATCAAGCATCGTACTTTAATTAAAATTCCTGACAATATAGATATTGAAAAAGCAGTGATGCTTTTGGAACGCGGCCTGCCTGATAAAACCATCTCAATTCGGACCTATAAAGACATGCAATCTTCCCTTTCGAGTTCTATAGAACGGATGGGACAATATCTGGGTGCGCTTGGAGTTATCGCTCTGCTCATGGGTGGTATTGGGGTAGCAATGATCGTCCGTACCTTCATGGCACAAAAACTAGATACGGTTGCCATTATGAATTGTCTGGGTGCTTCTTCTCGCACCTTACTTAAAGTTTATCTTTTTCAGGCCACGTTGGTAGGAGTGGTGGGTAGCATATTAGGAATTGTTGTTGGGTTTTTTCTTACCTACTTACTACCATCAAAAATGGAAGGGTTAATCAACTACCAACTTGAGCCCTCTTTTTATTTCATACCTGCCATGCAGTCGTTTTTACTGGGTTTAGTGACAACCGTTTTATTCTGCATTTGGCCATTATTGAGAGCGGTCCGGACACGCCCCCTAAGACTTTTTCGTCGTAACTTTGAAGAGGAGGAACTCACAACAGGCACACACAAGGACCGTTGGGTGGCCGGATTGACTGTAAGTCTAGGTCTTGCAGCAATGATCTGCTGGCAAGCTGAATCTTTAAAACGGGGTCTAGTATTTCTTTCTGCCTTTGGAGTATCCATAGCCGTATTTGCGTTTGCATCGATGCTTTTATTAAAAGTACTTAAGGTATTGCCTAAACCAGGTTCTATAGCAATAAGATATGGAATGTCTAACCTAAAACGACCAAACAGTGAGGCAGCATCGATTATCACTTGCCTGGGAATGGGTATTATGCTGATCCTTACAGTGAGGTTGGTACAAATGGACATGTTGGCCATGCTCAACAAGAATACCGAAATAAATCCACCTAATTATTTTTTTATTGATATCCAAAAAGACCAAAAAGAAACATTCATCCAGGTACTCGATCAAGTTGCACCTGAGTCCGATCATAGCATAACACCTCTAGTGCGTTCACGTTTACATAGTATCGATGAAAAACTACGAACCAACTGGCAATACAAAGACAAACAGCGAGAGCAATGGTTCATAAATCGTGAATTCGCTTTGACATATATGGAAGGTCCTCCTCCAAAAGATAATGAAATTATTGAAGGACAGTGGTGGAATAAAGAACGAGGAAAAAATGCAGAAGTTTCGTTGGAGCAAGATGCGGCTAAAAGGCTAGGTGCTAATATTGGGTCCCAAGTGACTATAGACATCCAAGGTATACCCGTATCAGCAGAGGTCACCAGTATTCGCAGCGTGAACTGGCGAAATATGCGAACTAACTTCTATATGATTTTTTCTCCGGGAGCACTCGCAGGAGCACCAATCACCTATGTCGCAACTGTAAATGTTTCCAATGAAAAGGAATTAAAACTACAAAACGCCGTTGTTAAAGCTTTACCCAATGTCACGGCTCTTAGCACTAGGGATATTGTCAATACCGTTGAATCGACGGTTTCTAAACTAACTACATTGGTAAATTTTATGTCGGGCTTTGCCATCGCGGCAGGGCTGTTCATTTTATCCGGTTCGATTGCTTCGACTAAGTACCGACGTTTACGCGAATCAGCGGTGTTAAAAATTCTTGGCGCAAAAAGAAAGATGGTGGCATCTATTCTTGGGTTTGAATATGCAACATTAGGAATCATGGCCGCCTTAATTGGTATTCTTTTGGCACAAGGGCTCTCCTGGGCTGTCATGAAATACATAATCAAATCTTCCTGGCATTTACAACCCGGGATTATTCTTTCGGCTTTCTGCTTTGGGGTAGTTCTCACTATTACTACGGGAATTTTAAGTAGCCTCGATGTAATAAAAAATAAACCCCTAAAAACCATCCGCGAGACAGAGTCATGAATTGTGGAATATTTATAAAGAGCTCTGCATTTGCTACACTATTTTTCCTGGTTCCAGCAATAGTAAATGCTAATGGTTATATTCAAAAAGGACCCTACGTTGCACCACCTTATGTTGCTCCACCACCTATCCCCTCCCGACTTAAGCTAATAGATAATGGTGATGGAACCATCACCGAAACAAAGTCAAAACTCATGTGGACTAAAAAAGATAGTTTTGCAGATTTGGGAAAGTGCTTAAATTGGTACGACTCAAAAAATTATGTCGAGAACCTTACCACAGGAGGATACACCGATTGGAGAGTACCAGAGGTCTGGGAGTACGGTGAAATTTACGACAACACAGAGTCTAACGTTATTGCCATGGATCATGATCCTAAATATCCCTTGGCCTTGTCGAGTTTATTCGCAGACGGAGCTGCTTATTGGTACTGGTCCTCCGAGCATGGACATTGCTGCGCCCGCACTGCATACTTCGTCACTGGTTTACCCTTTATTCGGACTCTAGATAAATGTACCAAAGGTGGAGTTCGCGGAGTGCGAAACGTTCCTTAATTTCTATTCTCAGAAATTTAAAATAATACAGTTTCTAGGCACTTGGTGTTTTAAAATATGAAACCATTTCTATGATAGATTTGCGTTTTCATGAACCATTCGAATTGCCTTGATCAAGGCATAAATGGACTGGCCGGGTTGCAAATTTAGATTAGACAAAGATTTTCTGGTTATTGTGGCAAGAAGTGGACGACCTGCATCCAGTTCTATATCTACTGAATACCCGACATTTTTCCCAATTTTTTTAACGTTGGTTCTTAAAATATTGAGTACACTCGTCAACCCCTCCGGAGGTTGTGTGGCTAGACTCACGTCTTTAGAATGAATATGCACTCGAAGTCCCTCGCCGGGTTCAATACTTTGCAGAGGTACACTTAATTCCTGTCCCATAAAATCAAGACGAGTGATTCCAAATTCTTTATCGTGTTCTAAAACGGTTGTATCAAGGATCGCACCTGAATGCTCGTCGCCAATGGCATCGCGCAAGTGGATGTCTGAAAAAACTTTTTCAACGGGCCCTGATTTCATGACTTTTCCCCCTTTCAAAATCACCATAGTGTCGACAAGTTGTAAAACTTCACTCATCGAGTGGGTAACATAAATTATGGGGATAGAAAGTTCTTGTTCTATTTTTCGGATAAATGGAATTATCTCTACCTTTCTTTGGGTATCTAACGCTGCGAGAGGTTCATCCATTAAAAGCAGCTTTGGAGTTGTAAGTAACGCCCGGCCGAGTGCGACTCGCTGCTTTTCACCACCCGATAATTTCTCGATACCACGATTTAAAAGATTTTCCAAAGCCAATACACGCGCCACCCCGTCCAGATGCAGTTTTCTCGATTCCGCCGGAGTACGTTTATATCCATACAACAGGTTTTCTCGGACTTTTAAATGTGGGAACAAACGGGATTCCTGAAATACCATACCAATCGCGCGTTCGTTCGGAGGAAGGAATTTATTCTTATCCTGCCAAATCTCTCCCGCTATTTCTAACCTACCTGATTTTTCGAAACCTGCGAGGCATCGTAATAAGGTAGTTTTACCTGAACCCGAAGGGCCAAATACCACGGTTATTCCAGATGCTGGGAGTTGCAAATCAACATCAAAATTAAAATTCGGATAGCTGACTTTGAAATTTGCCTTTATGAACGTAGTCATGAAACGTTTACCGGTAATTTTTTATTAATGGAATAAACCATGACCAGAACAAGAAAGGAAAATAATAATAAAACTGCTGAAAGTAAATGTGCTTGGGCATATTCCATAACCTCAACACGATCATAAATCTCTATAGATATCACTTTCGTTTTTCCTGGGATATTTCCTCCTACCATTAACACCACACCAAATTCTCCCAATGTGTGTGCAAAACCTAAAACCGTTGCGGTAAGATAACCGCGTCTTGAGAGTGGTAGTATCACAGAAAAAAAAGCATCCCACCTCGAGGCCCCTAAAGAAGAGGCTGTTTCTATTGGAGCCCTTCCTATCGATTCAAAGTTACTTTGCAAAGGCTGCACAACAAAAGGCAAAGAATAAAGGGTTGAAGCAAACACTAATCCCGTAAAAGTAAAAGATAATGGCGAACCTGTTAGGGTTTGAACGGGGCCTCCTATCCAACCATTAGGACCCAGCATGATCAACAAATAAAATCCCAAAACCGTTGGTGGCAAAACCAAGGGTAAGGCCACCACTGCTTCTATACCGACCCTAATCTTTGAACAAGTATTTGCAAGCCACCAGGCAATAGGAGTTCCTATTATTAAAAGTATCATCATGGTTACAGTTGCTAATTGTAAGGTGAGCCAGATAGGCTCATAATCAAGAGAATGCAGATCCATAATTTTCCTTTAAAATTGTTCTACGTAATAGCCATAATTTTTTATTATTTTTTGACCCTTTTTGCTTTTTAAAAATTTTAAAAATTCTCGGGCCACTTGACTGGAGTTTGCTCGTTTTAATAATATCGCTTGTTGTTGAATCGGTTCGTGCAAACTAAGAGGAACCAACCAGGAAGTTCCTCCGAGCAGCTCCCTGCTGCTGCTTAGTTGAGAGAGAGAGATAAAACCTATTTGAGCGTTTCCAGTCACCACAAACTGTAAAGTTTGTGAAATATTTTCTCCCCTGACTAGGCGTGATTGAATTTTTTCCCAATAACCTTTTTTCCTTAAAACCTGTTCCGTTGCTTTTCCATAAGGTGCAGTTTTGGGGTTAGCAATTGCTAGGTAACGAAAATTATTTTGATCTAAAACCTGTAAACCGAATGTTGTGATAAATTTTGGATCAGCACTCCACATAACCAATCTTCCAACTGCATATGTGAAACGCGATCCGGGGACTCCTAATCCCTCTTTTTCAAGGAGTTCCGGCCGATTTGAGTCAGCTGCCAAAAATACCTCAAAAGGAGCGCCCTGGTGGATTTGTGCATAAAGCTTTCCCGTTGAACCTGAAATCACCAATACTTTATTCCCCGTTGTATTTTCGAATTCTTTAGATAGCTCTTTTATTGGGAAAATGAAATTAGAGGCTACGGCTACCCGTATTTGCTCGGCTAAGGCTATCGGAGCCTGAATCAAAAAAAATACCGATATCAATCCATACATCAAATCACACCATTTGCTTTTTTTTATAGTCATCAATCAAATCGTTATGTTTAAATATATATAACCAATATTCGTTATATACCATGAAACATATTGCATGTCAAACGCTTATGCGGACCAAGCTGTGAAAGGGTCAATCCATAGGAGTCAGTGAAGTGATAAATATGAATAGGAGAACAGGTGAAATTCGTATAGTCAAAGTAGATCAGATAAAAAAACTATTCTGGAAATCTTATTGAAAGCCCAAGGTTGATAAAAAAATCGGTGGCTGAGTCATTGAGCGAGTTACCTGCAAAAAAGTCCAATTGAACATTGTTTTTTATCGCCCAGGTAAGGCCCCAGTCAAAACCATAAGAGTTGCTTCCACTATCAATAGCCATAGCCCCAAAGAATTCTGCATAAAAAATTACAGATTCGGAAAGATTGTGGCCCCATAATGTCGCGTATTTAAAATCAGCATTGCTATCATTCCAGCTAACACCCAGACTATTATCATTATAAATCGAATCTGGTAACAAGTTAGAGAATGACGGTATAAAGGAAAAAAAAGGATCAACCTTATCAGATGTAAATGCATCATTTCCTATAGGCACTGTAAATCCTGCGTTTAAAGTAGTTTTAGGTCTATTAGCAGAGCTGTCAAATAACAAAATTTTCGTGCTTATCTCAGCATCAGACAACCCTGTATCATCACCCGATGCTGCATGTTGAATGTTGTATCCATAGAGAGCGAGTCTAAGTTCCATTTTTTCCCTAAACCCTATCCTGTATAAATTATTGTTCAGCAAAGTATGTTTTGACTTTATGTTATTTTCCCTATCTGTCTCATAGGAATAAAATCCTGTTTCTAATTGATGGTAACCGGGTTGCAATATATCGGGTGAGTTTGTTTGTAAAATTCGGTCTGTGGATATAGGCGGAGGTTCTCCCTGGGCGGTAGGGGACAAGGCAGCAAGAATAAGCACTAAGAGAACCTGGAAAAAAATAAGGTTCGGTTGAGATTTGATTTTATGGGTTTTAGGATCTTTCACAGTAACGCATCCCATTAGTAAATCCACTAAATCATTGTATATTATCCGGTTTGTTTGAGACAAATAAAAAGGGCCTGAAGCGCGTTGCGCTTTGGGCCCTTAAATTATATGGCGGGGCCGACGAGACTCGAACTCGCGACCTCCGGCGTGACAGGCCGGCGTTCTAACCAAACTGAACTACGACCCCGCGGTCGTTTTATATATGGTAGGCGGAACAGGGCTCGAACCTGTGACCCCCGGCTTGTAAGGCCGGTGCTCTCCCAACTGAGCTACCCGCCCAAGCTTTTTCAAACACCTCCGGAAGAGTCTGGGAGTATATAAATGCCAACCGTACTCTGTCAAGCGATTTCCCTTCAACAGGAAATACCGACTCTTTTAATACAAATAAGTAGTATCCAAGAAATAAAGTGCTTCCCAAATGTTATTTTACAAATTGGTAAACAATTGACAGTTAGGGGTTTGCACTATAAGATGCCGTCTTAAGGTCAGATGTAATTCGGACTTTCTGCAAGTTTTTTGAGTTTTTCATTAGTATCTGAACAATCCCAATTTTCCCTACCATGATAGAAAAATTCATGGCCTCTCTGGAGGGCTTCTCCACTGACGAATTAATAAAAATTCGAAAAGATCTTGATCAATTAATTAGAGACAAGTTTGATAAAGAATTGGGTAAGCGCCAAGGCCAAAGAGCAAAAGTTAAAATCCCTGGAAATTTAGAGATCGAAAGAGAAAAGGAATTTTTTTATAAGCTGCATAAAATTTTAATTAAGGAAATGTCTGTCAATGGCCTTGTATTTTCCATAAAAGGAGCAGTTATAGATGGCGACCTTTTAAAAGTTTCTTTTAGAGTTCCTTCAACTGGGGAAAAAAAAATAATCGATTGTCAGGCAGTAAGGATTACTGAAACTAAACAGGGAACCATTCCTGATTTGGAAATAGCAGCAATGGCAGTCAGTAAGGATGCAGTAAAAAACTATAAAGATATGCTAAGAAAAAGAGGACAATAGTTTTCTTACTTTAATGGTCTCATCTAATCTATCGCACCTTAACGAAATAGCAGTGCAGGTAAACATTGAATATGACCTTCCCATTTATCTTGATGACAACAATGATGATATATTGCGGCTAATCAGCCTTTAATCATAAATCTTAAAAACATAGCATGATAAAACTGTTCAACAAAATATTCGGATATTTTTCAGTCGATCTGGCAATGGATCTAGGTACTGCCAACACTTTGGCATACATAACCGAAAAAGGAATCGTGCTTAATGAGCCTTCTGTGGTAGCTATAAATGTTGACGACCACACCGTTGAATCTGTTGGGTTAGAGGCAAAAAAAATGTTTGGCAGAACTCATGCAAGGGTCGAAACTATACGCCCTATGAAAGATGGAGTGATTGCCGACTTCGATGTGACCAATAAAATGATTCAATATTTTATAAAAAAGCTATTGAATAAATACCGTTTCTTTAAACCAAGAATGGTAGTCGGAGTGCCTACCTGCATCACCCAAGTAGAAAAGAAGGCCGTCATCGATGCGTCCACCATGGCAGGAATCAGAGAAGTTCATCTAATAGAGGAACCCATGGCCGCTGCCATTGGCGTAGGCATTCCGGTGCATCGTCCAGAAGGCAACATGGTTATTGATATGGGCGGAGGTACGACCGATGTAGCTGTAATATCGCTTTCTGCGATCGCTCACGGAGAATCGGTTCGAGTTGCCGGAGATGAAATCGATGAGTCCATTGTGCGTTATATGCGTCTCCAACATCATCTCAGCATTGGAGTTTTTGAAGGTGAGCGTGTTAAAAAGGAAATTGGAAGTGCATGTCCTCAAAAGAAAAAACTCACCACTGAAGTAAAAGGACTCAACATAAAAACAGGAGTTCCCATGTCTATCACTATTGATGACGATGAAATCCGTGAGGCCTTAAAAGAACCTTTGACCACTATTGTGACATCTATCATGCATGCTTTAGAACAAATCCCGCCTGAACTTTCTGCGGATATCCATTCCAATGGTATTTATCTTACCGGAGGCGGAGCACTCATCCGCGGACTCGATAAAATGATCGAAGAAAAAACCACCTTAAAGGTTTTTATTCCTGAGGATCCCCTCCTCAGCATTGTGAAGGGTGCCGGTGCCGTCCTTGACGATTTTGATAATTTGAAAAAAGTTTGTATCAATTAAAATCATTGCGGTACAATTTCCCAATTATCCATTAAAATTTGCTCTTATGAATCCTCCAGAGAACCTGACCTGCAGCGAATGTGGAAGAAAAGTAAAATCCCTTCCTACAATCTTAGATTATAAAGGAGAGGAAGTTTTTGTTTTCGATCCAGTGGTCTGTAAGTCATGCCTTGAAAAGTTATGTGAAAACTATTCTACTGAATGTGCTAATTGCGGCGGAACTATTCCTCCTTATTCCAATGTAGGTATTTTAAAAGCAGACAACGGGAGGAATAAGTTCATCCATATGACCACCCAATGTAACACCCCTGGAAATGCTTTTTATGGTTATTGGGGTAAAGGATCCATTCGGGAATTTATACAAATTGAAGCCTGCTCATAATTAGATGGAATATATAAATTATATTGCGTAAATAGGGTCGTTTTAGATATGATCCCCAAATCATCAATCAATGAAAAACACGAACATGCTGAAAGTTCATTTTGAAAAGGAAAATAGAACTATTGAAGTAGGAGACGGAGAAAATCTCCGCGAAGCTGCAATTCGGAATAAATTCAGTATTTATCCTCACGTCACTAAAATTCTAAACTGTAGAGGTAGAGGATTATGCACAGCGTGTACGGTGCAGGTATTGGTGGGCAAAATCGAACCCAGAAATGAGACCGAAAGTGATAAATTAAGTAAGAAACCCGATGATTTTCGCATGGCTTGCCAGGTTTCTGTTACGGACAATCTGGTTATCCGTACAAACCCCTGATTCCTACCGCTAAATNTTTNAAAACNATTTGACAACGAATCCCGAANACCCCANAATNCTTNATGTCTCCACTTGAGAAAAAACAGTTGGATGAAATCCACCAGCACGNAGTGGANGAGTATCCNTTTGAATGTTGCGGAATCGTGGTAGGGCACCCAAATCATAATNANGAANANGTAGTTTACCGATGTGAAAACATTCAAAATAAGCTGCACGAAAAAGATCCTGAAAACTTTACTCGGGATGCCCGTACGGCATATAATATTAGTGCATTAGAGCTACAGAAGCTTTTAAGCAAGGCAAGTTCACAGGGCTGGGTTTTTAAAGTTTTGTACCATTCCCACCCCGAGCACGATGCCTATTTTTCGGAAGAAGATACCAAAATGGCCCTGTTTGATGGAGAGTCCCCCATCTATCCAGGTACCCAATATTTGGTTGTTTCCGTGTANAGTAGAAAAGTTCGGGATCAAGCATTNTTTGGATGGGACCCGAAAACAAAAACTTTCGAACGAAACCCTGTATAATAAGGGAAATCTTAATATTTGGAGATATTTTATGTCGCTGATGATCAACGAAGATTGTGTTAATTGCGGTGTTTGTGAGCCCGAATGTCCCAATGAAGCAATTTCAGANGGTGACGATATTTTCGTTATCGACTGGGAACACTGCACCGAATGTGTGGGTTGGTACGAAGAAGCACAATGTGTGGAGGTTTGTCCGGTAGACTGTATTCCTAAAGACCCTGAACACGAAGAAACGCAGGAACAGCTGCTGGAAAAAAAGGAAAAGCTCGTGGACGGGGGCTAAACAAGAGCAAAGACTAAGGAAAAGTTATTAAATGGAATCGATGAAAGAAGACGTTGAAGAAGTGCTCGAAACCCTGCGGCCAATGCTAATGCAGGACGGGGGTAACGTAGAGCTGGTCGATATCGATGATGGCGTTGTTAAATTACGCTTAGTTGGCTCCTGTAGTTCCTGTTCCAGNTCCACCATGACTTTAAAAATGGGAATCGAAAAGGCCCTGAAAAAAGCCATCCCCATGGTACGTTGTATAGAGGCTGTCGAATAACTCAGCTTATTATTTACACACCCTTTTATCCATTACCCCGCTAAGCCTTTCATCAAATAAACAATCTGTGAATATTCTGATCCAAAATAAATTTCTTAAACTCTTCAATATTTTAGCTCTCTTAATCCTATTTTCCGTTTCTGCTACAGCGCAAGTTAAAGAAGGAGAGAATGCTCCTAACTTCACCTTAAAAAANCTGGATGGAAAAGAAATTANCTTAAACCAATTTCGCGGCAAGCATGTACTGATAAATTTCTGGGCGACATGGTGCGGACCTTGCAAAATTGAAATGCCTTCTTTGGAAGCTTTATATGAAAGATTTAAAGATAGAAACTTTGTATTGCTTGCAATCTCTAACGATATGTTCGGCGCAAANATCGTCAAGCCTTTTGTCAAAGCCCACAANATTAATTTTCCGGTNCTTCTAGACCAACGGTTAAAAGTCAGTAATGCATTTGGCGTGGTCAGTCTTCCCACTACGTTTATGATCGATCCNCAAGGAAAAATTATTGGCGCTCTCTTTGGAGCAGAAGACTGGGCAACACCTAGCAATATCCTTTATTTTGAAAACCTCCTAAAATAAAGGAAAAACTATTGCCGTGCCATAATCTGAAATATTTTCTNCTCATATTTACTATCTTCTCTTTTCCATTAAATAGCTGGGGTGAGCCTATGCCAGNCTATTCTTTGGAGGGAAAAATGATCCATATACCGTCTGGTCATTTTATTTTTGGTACCGACAAAAAAGATAGCACCGCCGAAGCACTTTCCATGGGCATTCCTAAACCATGGTATGCAGATGAAAGTCCCCAAAAAAAAATTTTTTTAAAAGGATTTTATATTGANACTTTTGAAGTTACCAACGAACGCTATAAAAAATACGTGGACGATTTAGGAGCCGTTCCCCCGGGTAACTGGAAAGGTAATAATTTTCCTGAAGGAAAAAATAAGGACCCCGTAATATGGGTAAACTGGTTTGATGCCGCAAACTTTTGCCAATGGGCTCAAAAAAAACTACCTACTGAAAAACAATGGGAACGAGCAGCAAAAGGCGCAGAGGGTAACGAATACCCCTGGGGCAACGAATTTCAGTACGGCATTGCAAATCTCTCAAAAAATGCAGGAAGCAAAAACAAACCTGTTGCAGTGGGGAGTTACCCAAAATCCACAAGCAAAGAAGGGGTACATGACCTAATAGGCAATGTTTGGGAGTGGGTGGAAGATGANTACCAACCTTATAAAGGCAGCAAATTTAAAAATGAATATTACGATTCGGGCTATAAAGTAATCCGCGGTCACTCCGCAAGCGACATTGGTCACTTTCCTCAGACTCTCTATAAAAATGCCATTAAAATGTTTGCTCGCAGCGGCTATCGTCAATTTACAAACCCNGATGAACCTGGACCAGATGTCGGATTTCGCTGCGCTAGTGAAANTAAACCCGNATCCATTAAACTAGGCCTGTCTTTATCAAATCCGTCCAAAAGGGTTAACTCTTCTGATAAAAGCGAAACAATTCAAAANCCTTTGGGTTCTAAATCTAAAGAGGGGGCCTCGTTTAATCCCTTCGCACCGAAGCCTAACCTTCCCGATTCGGGAATCCTCATCTTAACACTATTGGCATTTGTTGCTGGCATTTTCAGTTTTTTATCACCCTGCACTCTACCTATTCTTCCTGCCTATTTTGCAGTGACCGCACAAACCGACCGGNNACGTATGGGTATGATGTCGCTCGCATTCTTTTTTGGNCTTGCCAGTTTGTTCGTAGCAATGGGGGCGTCCGCTAGCGCACTTGGACAATTATTACGNGACTATATGTTTCAAATTTCCCAAATTGGCGGCGTAATTGTTGTCATCTTTGGTATTATGACTTTATTCGGAAAAGGATTTTCTGGGGCTAGCTTTCGGGGAAAACCTACTTCCACATTTATTGGATTCTTTCTATTTGGAGCTACCTTCGCCCTCGGCTGGACTCCCTGCGTCGGCCCCATCCTCTCAAGCATCCTCATGTTAGCGGCTTCAGAAAAAACAGTTCTCCAGGGAATGAACCTTTTATTCTTTTATGCAGTTGGACTCGGCCTACCCCTGATAATTGTAGCAACACTATGCGGGAACCTTCCTAAAGATGGTATGTTCTGGACTCTATTGCGTGGAAAAGGCTGGTACCTTCCTATAGCAAATAAAACTGTTTTTCTTCACACCACCAACCTCTTCAGTGGGATTTTATTAATAGTATTGGGAATCGTTCTTGCTACTGGCTATATGACATATATCAATAGCCTCATTCCCATTGAAGTTCAACTTTGGTTTAGTGAATTCGAAGAAGTCGTCCTCCGCTTGTTCACCAANNATAACTAAAGACCATAAAAAACTTTGCTTAAAGGTAAGAATAGGTTTTTCCTTTTATAAAATTGCGTTAAACAACCCTCAAAANCATAAACTTGTCACGCTGGCATTGTAATAACGGATTGAATTTTGCTACAATGCATCCAGTTAATTTATTCGAGAAGATTATGAAATTAATCACTCATATTTTATTAGTCTCTTTTCTTTTTCTTCCTGCTTGNTCGGGCGTCGGTTCGGTAACTAAAAAACGCTACCAGAATGCTGAAAATACCATAGTGATTATTGACATGACGCGTCGAAATTTTGATTTGCAAGATGCCGGTTCGCTATTGCAAGGGGCCATAGAAAATGCAATGTTAGACACAAGCTATGCTCTCTCAGGGGAAAATCCGCGCTATAGTCTTAAATATAAAGTTCTTGAGTACGATGAGGGTANTCGTGTAGCTCGCATCGCAACTATGGGACTTTCTGATTTCGGCAAATCCACATTAAGAGTTAAGGCTGCACTTTTTGATGGCCGTAAAATGGTTGGCGCCTGGGAAGTTAATTCATGGGTAAAAGGTGGCCCAACGGGCGGCACTGACGAGAAATTGTTTGAACGCGCAGCAAAAGAGATTACCAATCACCTTAGAGGCGATTTCTAATCCACATTTTTACCCCACATCCTTCGCGCAACGAAATCCAATAAAGTTTAGTTTAGAATCCGGTTTCATCCAATTCCTAAAATAAGTGGGTGAAAATTTTATCGTGATATGCGTCTGTAGCAATCCCCCACGTATTACTTTAAATAACTCGCTTTCGTTTTCAGGTTGTCCCGGATAAGTATACACCTCATCTATCCATTCCCATACATTATGTCCCATCCCGTAAACACCGTAAGGACTGATCCATTCCTTGCGCTTATCCACCGGCTCCGACATAAAACCTGAAAAACCGTTGTTAGGGTGATCAACGTAAAGTCTCCACGGCCACTTTCTACCATCAGTGCCCCTTGCTGCTTTCTCCCATTCGATTTCAGTCGGCAAGCGTTTATCTAATGCCTTGCAATAATCTAAGGCCTCAAAATATGATAAATGTGTAACAGGATAAAGAGCAGACTTGGGAGAAAAAGTATGATTTGGTTGAACGTTTTTATATTTTATGTGACTTACCTCATAACGATCTATGAAGTAGGCAGCTGATGAAACGAGTTTGCCCAGGCGGGTGCGAGGCTCTTCTTCATGCCCCATAATAAAATCCCCCGCAGGAATATAAATCATCTTTTCAGGAATCTCAATCCCGGCTGGAATCTCTACTTTAATTTGTACTACTTCATAGGAATCGCAGGACAATAGAAAAAAAAAGAAGAAGAAAGTAAAAGGCTTCACAATAGTTGCATGCTCAAAAAGATTTTTTGTCATCACACAGACAACACTAGCAAGCTTTAAGCTAGCGGACGTTTGTCAAAAAAATGAAAAACTTCACCACCATTGATGGGTAGCGGTTTTTTGTCAAAATCAAGAGGATGATCAATACCCGGTTGAATGGTTCCATCTACAGAATAGGGGCCGCTGTTAGACCAGTAATTTCTTTTGCGAGTATCAAGAAACTTAATGCTGGTAATATACTTGATATTTTTATAACCATACTTAAATGGTGCTATCAATCGAAGTGGGTAACCGTGATCCCTACTCAAAGGCTGACCATCCATGCGCAAAACAAATAAGACTCGTGGACGCAACAACTCCTCGAGTGTAAAGCTTTCATAATAGGAATCAGCAGACTGGATATACACAAACTTAGCAGTTGCATCAGGTTGAAGCTTTTCAACTAATTCCGAAAAATGAAAACCTTCCCATTTTGCTTTTGCCGACCAACACTCCACGCATTTAAGGCGAGATACTTGAGAAACCATTTTCATTCCAAACAAATCCTCATAGCTCATCGCGATAGGATTTTTTACCATACCACTTATGGCAAGTCTCCAATTCCCCATATCCACGCCCATGAAGGGGTTTGCACTGCGAATATGAAAACCGGGAATATCTCGATTTTGTATGTATTGTTTCGGAATATTTTTATCGTTACGAAAATCGTCTTTAGCAGAAGCAAATTTGGGGAAGACAGAAGAAATACTAGTAAAGGAGATCAGTTTTAAAAAATCACGACGTACAAATTTAAAAGCTGAGTTATTTTTCTCTTTAACATCTTGGTTTTGGTTCTCATTTTTCATAAGATTTATCTCATATTATGTCAATCCTAGAACATCCTGCATGTCGTAAACACCTTTGGGCTGATTAAGAATCCATTGGGCAGCACGGATGGAACCCCGGGCAAACGTTTGCCTACTTTGTGCCCGATGAAAAATCTCAAAGTTTTCTCCCATACCACCAAATAAAACACGGTGTTCTCCTATTATATCTCCTGCCCTCATTGTATGAATACCAATTTCCTTGGCTGTCCGTTCAGTGAGACCCTTTCTTCCATAAACTCCTACTTCTCCCAGATCACGTCCTAAAGAATCAGCAACGATTTCAGAGATCCGAACCGCAGTTCCACTGGGAGCATCCTTTTTAAATTTATGGTGAGCTTCGACAATTTCTACATCATAATCGTCACCCAAAACACGCGCAGCCTCGGCAACCAATTTAAATAATACATTCACACCAATGCTCATATTAGGAGCAACAACTAAACGAGTTTTTCTACTAATCCCAATAATTTCTTTTTTCTGTTCCGAGGAGAATCCGGTAGTACCGACTACCAATGGTTTACCGCTTTTCTCTGCCGCATTCAAGGCTAGCATACTAGAGTCCGGAGTCGTGAAATCAATTGCAACATCACAAGTTTCAAGTGCAATTACCGGGTTATCTAAAACAGCAATACCTTTGATACCGATACCGGATACTTCACCAATATCCTGCCCAATTACACTGCTGCCTAGGGATTCGGTGCCGCCGCCTAGTTCAACGCCTTCGGTATCTTCAATACACTCTGCAATAGTCTTTCCCATGCGTCCAGCTATTCCTATTACTAAAATTTTTATCAAAGCACCTACTCCTGTTAATTCATTCTGTTGCGATTAAATTTCTTGGCTTCATTTTTATTATACAAGCGAGTATTCCTGCAGAATAGACTTCAAAGTAGCCAGGTTATGGTTAGACGGGGGGCAAAGCGGTGCGCGAAACTCATTATCGATGCGGCCCATAATTGCCAATGCGGCTTTGACAGGAATCGGGTTCGTCTCTATAAACATAACGTCGTTGAGTTTCAAGAGTTCGTAATGTAAAGACCGGGCAGTTACCATATCTTCTTCCAACGCTGCTTTACAAAGTTTGGAAAATTTTTCAGGAACTAGGTTTGCCGTAACAGAGATTACCCCTTTTCCACCCAATGCTATAATCGGCCAGGTAAGTGCATCTTCACCGGAAATGACCTCAAAATCGGTACCGCAGGATTGAATAATTTCACTGACCTGCACAAGATTACCGGAGGCCTCTTTGATACCTACAATATTTTTAATCTTGGAAAGCCTAGCCACCGTTTCGGGTAACATATTTATTGATGTCCGGCTTGGAACATTATAAAGAATGATCGGTAACTTAGTCTCTTTTTCTACAGCAGCAAAATGCTGGTATAGCCCTTCCTGTGTTGGCTTATTGTAGTAAGGGGTGATAAGTAAGGCTCCATCAGCACCCAATTTTTGCGCGCTCAATGTTAATTCGATAGCTTCGTGCGTGGCGTTCGAACCCGTACCCGCTAGTACCGGGACCCTACCTTTGCAGGTTTCTACAGCTATTTGAATTACCTCTTCGTGTTCATGGTGGCTCAAAGTTGCCGATTCACCTGTTGTTCCACAAGGAACAATGCCATTGGTTCCATTTTCAATATGAAACTCTATGAGTTCTTTCAGAGCTTTNGCATCCACCTTGCTATTTTTAAACGGGGTAACAATTGCAACAAATGAGCCTTCAAACATAATTTATCTTAACCAAAAGGGATTATTAATACTCCTTAAGAACGCCTTCAAAAGCAATTCGGGTTANCCCTTCGAGAAAAACANCCGATTCATTAGAAGGATCGAAGTCTACTTTCAAAATTTCTCCACCGCGCGTTTCAACTTTTACGGGAGGCTTTACTAAATTTTTATACGAAGAAAGCAAAGCCGAAGCCACTGTACCTGTGCCACAGGCCAGGGTCTCATCTTCCACTCCGCGCCCATAAGTTCGAATTTTCAAGTCATGCTCGCCCACCTTTTCGACAAAATTCACATTTGTTCCTGAAGGTGCGAACACCTCATGGAAGCGAATACCATTACCAACTTCTTTCACATTCACGTTTTCAATATTATCAGAATAAATAATGGCATGTGGTACACCTGTATTAAGGCTATCGATCTTATATTGCAAGCCATTTAGCTCTGCAATAATATCCTGCTTTAAATTTTCAGGGGAAGTCAGCTTGACCCGCACGTTAACACCATCTACTTTTGCCGCAATAATTCCCGCAACGGTTTCAAGGGTCAATTCATTTGAGGTGATCTTCTTTTCCGCCGCATATCTCGCAACACAGCGCCCACCATTACCACACATTTCTGCAGAAGAACCATCATCGTTATAAAAATCCCATTTGATATCAGCTTTGTCCGATTCTTCTAAAAAAATAACACCATCTGCGCCTACAGACATTTTTCTGTCACAAACACGCTTGACGAAATCGACTTTCTTAGAGTCGTTGATAATTGACTTACGGTTGTCGATGATGACAAAATCGTTACCACTGCCACTCATCTTTGTAAATTGAATTGCCATGATAAAACTTTCGCTTAATTTTTCCTGAAAATACCTGTAAATACTTTAAATATAAGGTTTAGATGCAAAAATACCCTTTAGGGTTCTCAAAGGTCCACCAATTTGAATATGAATTCCAATTAGGTAAGCAGGCCAATAATATCATACCCTTTAGTGAGGTGGCAAATTGGTAAGGAAGGGAACACCTAACGATAAATCTAAAACAAGCATAGACTAGTTATGGGTTTTGTTAACNGTTTACACTTTCCANTTTTTTGCNGTACTGAGNTTTAAAAGNGCCGGAAGAAAAGTTATGGAAGCAATCAAACAACAAAACACACCCANGGATAGGACAAGTCCCANACTGTAAACGCCATAGTGATCTGCCACCATCATACTACCAAAACCAATCATAGTAGTCAGAGAACTNAGTATTACGGCCTGCCCAGTACTTTTGCTCAGCACAACCTGNTTTTTATCTTTCTCCTCTCTATAGCGGTGGGTAATATGGATTCCATTTACGACACCGATTCCAAGTATCAACGGTAAAATAACCAAATTNGCCATATTAAGTTTNAGTCCTGTTAGATCCATAATTCCCAAAGTCCAAATAGAGCCTGCNAAAACGGGAATCAGGATAAATAAAACNGTACGTANGTTTCTAAAAACAANAAATANATAAATGACGATTGCTACCATGGCATAAATACCGCCTTTNATATAGCCTTCGGTCATCANCCTGGTGGAATTGAACATATGCACAGCACTTCCAGTAACGTTAAAATCGACTGAGCGAAGGTCTTTTAAATATTTCTCGCGTTTTTCAATGTCCCAGATGTCAACACTAGGGAATACGGTAATAAGAAATTTGCCGTGATCAGAGATATAGCGTTCGCGCAAACTTTTGGGAATGCCGGAAATTTCTATAAACCTCGGTTCAGTATTCAGTTTGAGATCTTCCATTAACTTTCTATAATCGGTGAAAAGTTTATTTGAGAAACCTTCCAAACTTGCTTTGACTAATTCAGGTTCTAAGATTTCGTTCTTTTTAAAAAACTGATCAATCTCTCTTGCAGCTTGTGCGACTTTATCTTCTTTTCCTTCCCGTCCCTGCAGTTTAAAACGGATGCGTTTTAAAGTTTTTTTGAAGGCTTTGAGTGAGAATAGCTCGTTCTCTTCTTCAACAAAAATCTTACTAAACATTGGTGCCAGGTTTTCTTTCACGAATTCGGCATTTTCTAGCTGGTTATCAGGTACCATTGTAGCTATACTTTCTATATTTTCTACAGTTGACAGATTTTTCAGTTTGGCTTCTTTTTGCTGCACTTCTTTTAACGAATCAGCAAGAAAAGCAGCGGACCATGCTGAACGACCTGCGTTTTCTAAAATACGCATTTCATATTTTACAGCTTCAGTCCCTCTGGCCTGTAAATTCAAGAGATTGTAGTCGAAAAAGTTTTTGCGAAGCGAAAGCGATGCCAACAATACCAGTAAACTACAAACTACGATGATAAGCTTGTAATGGTTAAAAATTTTATCTAATCCACTGATTTTAGAACTTACAGATTTTTTTGTAGATTTTGGTAAATTAGGTTTTCGCCATTTTTCTTCAAGAGTCACTAACGCTGGTAGTAACAATATCATCGCTACCATGCAGAAGAGAATCCCCCACCCGGCTATCCAACCTAATTCAACAATACCAATGAAATCGGTTAGCACCATAGCACCGAAGGCCATTGCAGTGGTAATAGCTCCTGAAAAATTTCCTTGTCCAGTTCCTTGCAATGTATTGTGTAGCGACGGAAGAATATCTGCTCCCGATTGGCGTTCTTCTTTATACCGTTCTAGAATATGGATACCAAAATCAATACCTAAACCGATCAGGATTGTAGTGAACACCACCGATAAAATGTTCAGGTGTCCAACGGTCAGAGATGTAAAACCCAATGACCATGCTAAGGCCACAAGCAGACTCAAAACTGCAAGTAGCGGTTTGACTATGCCTCTAAACGCGATAATGAATAACAAAGAAACTCCACTGAGTGCGATCTTCGATGCCAGTTCGACATCTTGTTGTGTGGTGATCATTTCATCAGTAGAAATAACATCTTCACCAGTTAGCCCAACTTCAATTTCTGGAAAATCTTTTTTAACTTCGGCTATTAGGTCGCGTGCAAAATAAACAGAATCTTTATAACCAGTGAAACTTGTTTCATCTTCGTTTGGTACAACCAGAATGAAAAGCAGTTTTTCATTTTTAGAAACCAGATAGCCTTTATCTCTCAGGGATTCTTCTTTAGAGTTAAAAAGTGATTGCCAAGGTGATTGATAATGGTAATTATTTTCCAGAGACCCGTTCATCTCTTCTAGGATTTTTATCAATAACTTTAAATCGTTTTCATCTTTTTTATTTTCTTCTTCATCGTTTTCATCGTCACCTAGAAAATCAACCATTAATGAGTCGACCATGCCGGAACTAATTTCCTTATTAATCTGGTTGATTAACGGGTTTAGTCCAGGTGAGGCATTGACTGTTTCAATAAAATCCCGATGATCTTCGAGTTTTTTTTGCAGGCTTTTTAAATCTTCGGGGTCGAGGTAGAGCAAAAAACGCGAGCGAAAATAGNTGGTATCGAATTTATAAATGANTTTCGAGAACAGGTCAGGNTAGCTTTTCAGTNTTGAAGCNAANTTTTCAGAAAATTGTGCCATNCGCNTNGTTGTTCCACCTTCCGCAACGATNACCATACCTTCAAGGTCTTTAAAATGTTTGCGGTAGTCTTTGTAGAGTTTCACATAGGGCAGATCTTTGGAAACAAGATCNCCNCGGCCGGTTTTAAAGGTCAGTTTTTGACCAGTGACCCAAATGGAGAATCCGGCCAGAACCAGAGAAACGACAACAACGAGTAGAGAATGCGTGAAGGCTAGATGTTCAACAAAATGAAANAGCCTGTTNAGNNTTGTAGATGAAGATCTTTCAGGATCATTATTACTCATTCAAGCTCACTCCCCTCATAATAAGAGGGGAAATAATGACACGTCTTACATCTGTCTTCCACGCCAGTGGATAGCATGAGCTAGAAGCGCATGCCCAGGCTGAAGACATGGGCATTGAGGCCAATATTGGGAAACTCGATTCCGGCATTGGACACGTGGAATAATCGGTAGTTAATAGACCAGGCATTGGTTTGGTTGTAGAATTCTAAACCCGCGCCGATATGCAGCAAAAATTCGAATGCAGTTGCAATTTCGCGAGTGGCCAAGTCATTCCAGTCNCCGTATGAAAAACCTGCACCTGCAAGAATATTGGGGGCCCATTTTCTATTTGGACTGAGAAACTTGTATTGAGCCATTAGAGGCGAGAAACCCCAGAGCCAGTTACCACCACGATCCACTGCATTGGCAAAACCAGCTTCTGCGTGGTAATACAATGCGCCACGATACCAATCCTCACCTATTAAACCAGTAACATTATGCTGCCAATTTGGNAAAAAATACAGAAAACCTATGTTTTTACGATCTCTTCCCGGGGGCAGATCAAAGGTATGACCCCANCCCACTTGGGCACCAAAATCTTGTGAACCTTTTTCAAATCGCTTCGAGAAAGTATCNGCATCAGCAAAAGGTAANTGGGTTNAGAGGGTCAGAAAAAAAGCTGCAACTGCAGCNANCAAAAATCTCATAACTGATTGTATCCTAACATCTAAACTTGTTAAAAAAACAACTTCGATGGCGAAATTGTATCATAAAACCTTGAATTTTCTAGCCAATAATTGGGTTTGCATGGTTAAGGTTTAGTGTTATAATCGGCCTTTTCTCAAATAAATAAAGGGATTTTTGCTATGATGGGAATTGGTTTTCCAGAATTAATGATCATTTTGGTAATTATTATGATCATCTTCGGAGCGGGTAAGCTTCCTGAAATTGGTAGTGCCTTTGGAAACAGCATCCGNAACTTTAAAAAATCGATGAAGGATGCCGAGCAAGAAAATGAAGAATTACCAGAAGGCGCTGAAACTGCAGAAACCGCCATCACAGAGGGAGAATCGGATGCTGAAGGTGGAGACGATCCTAGTGCTGCCGAGACACCCATTTCCTCGACCACAGAAACCGAGCAGAAATAAATCCGGTTTTGATTGCCCTATTGCCTTAATTCTGGGTGGTGCCCCAGAATTTACTCCGGCGATACCTTCAAATTGAATCACTTTGCTATTTTGCGCATCCTAATTACGATGGGTTAAATACTATTTACAGTGGTTCATCGGTAAAAGAGACAAGCGCTCTTCCTCATAATTTTATGCCGAATTGCTGATTATGTCTTTCTCCCAGACCAAAGAAGATAAAGCAACTGAAGAGGCCTTAGTGCNCGATTTGCAAAATGGCAACTTGGATGCTTATGANAAACTTGCTGAGATTTATCAAAAAAAGATTTACGGGCTCAGTTTCCATTTAACGCGCAATCAAATGGATGCGCANGATGTGACTCAGGAAGTCCTCCTGACTCTATTTCGCAAGATTAACATGTTTCAGGGGAAGTCTGCTTTTTCTAGCTGGGTCTATCGGATTGCAGTGAACGCCAGCTATATGAAATTACGTAGTAAAAAGAAAGAACCGAATGTATCCATAGATGAATTGATGCCNTCGTTCAATAGCGCTGGCTTTCAGCAAGAAAAAATTCAGGATTGGTCAGAAAATACAGAATCNTTANTATTTACCAAAGAAACTCNCGATGTAATTAATAAAGCTGTAGACCTTCTTCCTGAAAAAGAAAAAGTAGTTTTTCTTTTGCGAGATGTAGAAGGACTATCCAGCGAAAAAGCCGGTGAAATTCTCGATTTAACAGTNCCTGCTGTGAAGTCAAGANTACATCGNGCAAGATTGTTTTTAAGAAAAAAACTTTCAAACTATTTTGANGAGTTTTCATCGCGGAAGGNGGAAAAATGATTTGTTGNAAAGAATGCCTTGACTTGCTCTATGATTACCTTGAAGGTGAACTGAATTCAGAAACCACAAAATCTCTAGAGGAACATTTTGAAGATTGCCCTCCCTGCATTTCATTTTTGAANACCTATAAATCGTCAACTAAGNTATGCCGAGACACACTAAACCAGATTGAAATTCCGGAAGGGGTTCGGGACTCCCTGCTTAAAGTTCTTAAAGAACAAAAAGAAGAGAAATAGCTTTTAGTAATTAAAGTTTAATTATCAATTTAAATAAAACCATCTATNAAACCCGTCAATGGACAAATTNAAAAGGTTCAGCTATAATTCCGGATTTCTTTAATCCCATTTGTNTNNATATCTGTTAGAATANAANTATNTAGTATTAATCGCACACTTTCCTAGAGCTAAGGAACATGATTGAAATGAAAGTTGAGGGGCTTACTCTAGACCCNCTCACTAATATGCCTATAATTATTTTGAAAGATTCCACAGGTGCGAAAGCATTACCTATTTGGGTAGGTTATTTCGAGGCCAACGCGATCGCTCTGGAAATTGAAAATATTTCCACGCCCCGTCCCATGACTCATGATCTTCTTAAAAACCTAATACAGAATATGAAAGCCACAGTAAACCATATANTGGTAAATGAATTAAAAGATAATACCTTTTATGCTGTCATTTCTGTTGTCTGCGGAGATATTACGGTCTCCATTGATTCACGTCCTTCCGATGCCATCGCCCTTGCATTGAGGACTAAATCACCTATATTTGTAGAAGAAAAAGTTATTGAAGCTGCCAAAAGCTTAGATCTCCCTGATCCAGAAAAAACAAATACAGATGACGAAAAACAATGGCAAGACTGGTTGAATAAGATAAAACCAGAAGATTTTGGCAAACTGTAAATCTTAATTTCAACACGCCTATCTACCTGCATTCCCTAAAAAATATTTTTAACTAACAGCATCTGCTTTTTTTTGGTAACTTTGCCAAGTCGAACTTAGAAAATTCTAGTAAAGTGTTTATAAATTGTCTGGGGCATTATCGTGAAAAAAGTCGGAATATTTTGNAAACAAAAACCAAATGTTGACGCAAAAATTGTCAGCAAATTGACCTTCTGGTTAGANTCCAAAAGTTGTNCGGTTTATTTAGAACCTAATACCGCCGATCTTATCGGAAAAACCTCTCACCTCTCGAAGGAAGAGGTNGCCGCCCAAACCGATNTTTTAATCGTNTTAGGCGGTGATGGAACCCTTCTCAATGTCGCAGGCTTTGCTCACCCACATGAAGTACCTATTCTTGGTGTCAATCTTGGTAGTCTGGGGTTTTTAACTGAAACAACTATGGAAAACTTATACCCCACATTAGAAAAAGTCTTNGACAGAAAATGTGAAATCGAAAACCGTATGCTTTTAAATGCAAGTGTTTTGCGTAATGGAAAAAATATAGAAGACTTCAATGTACTTAACGACATTGTTATCAATAAAGGTGCTCTGGCAAGAATCTTAAACCTCAAAGTTTTTGTCGATGACCAGTACATGACTTCTTATAGAGCAGATGGNCTAATCATAGCTTCCCCAACAGGGTCCACAGCCTATTCTCTTTCTGCGGGAGGGCCTATTATNCACCCCAGTATGCACGCTTTGGTGCTAAGTCCTATTTGCCCTTTTGCCTTAACAAATAGACCTATAGTGGTACCCGACTCATCTGTTATTAGAGTCCAATTAACAACGAGAAATGCCGATGAAGATGTAAGGATTACCTTGGATGGGCAAACAGGATATTCGATTAAGTCAGGAGATATTCTTGAAGCAAAAAAAGCNGATATTCCCGTAAAACTTATTCAAGCTCCCGGAAAAAATTATTACCAGTTATTAAGAAAAAAGTTGCACTGGGGTGGGACGGCAGAAAATAATTTTTAACATCCACCAAGTCTATTGATCATGAACGAAAATATCATTGCCTGCGATCAAAAAGTGGATATAGGCACTCGAGTAGTTTTNTGGACTGAAAAAAAGGGGTTTGAATGTCCCAATAAACGCGGGCGCCTTGCCTGCAGTCAACACGATCCATCTTTAAACGATGCTCCCAGCCAAATTCATAAAAACTATAAAATTANAAATAGNCGAATTGCCTACCTAGACTTAATCAAAAACGTATACCAGTTTGTTCTCCATTACGATGTTTGCTACACCTCTTANCATTGCCATCAATTGATGATNGAAAGCNCTTTTAAAGGNAGCCATTTTTATCTGGACTTAGATGGNACTCTTTTCCAAACCTGTGATTTGTATTGGAAAACCAATACNGCCCCTGCTGATGATAANAAGGGAAACGANAGAGCTGTTCANGTCGAGATTGCAAANCTNTCTTGGGAAGCNNTGGCAAAACAGTCTGAATATTTTCCTTCAAAAAAAGACAAATATAAAAGAACACGAAAAGGTTGGCANCTTANTCTNCCAAAAGAATATAGCNCTAAAATTTTAAAAANTCCCTTTAAGNCTATACCATCAAGGGTTTTTGGAAATAGAGGTTATTTTAGTAAAGAAATAAACGGTAAAATGGTTAGAATGTGGGACTTTACCGAAGAACAATATGAAGTATTGATCAAGCTAAGTTTTGGGTTAAATAAATTGCTACCAAAAATCAAACTCAAGGTTCCTATCAACAAAGAAACTGGGAAGCACCCCCTTAACCGATTAAAAAATTACTCTCGATTTGCTGGAGTGTTAGGTCACAGTCATGTTCAAGATGGTTCAACTGGCTTAGAGTGTAAATATGATCCAGGATCCGCATTTAACTGGAGCCGTCTTAACCGTGCTTTTAGCAAAAAAACCTAATAGGTAAGTCTATTTTTGAGAAATTTGTGTTGACCTTTTTGTCCCTTTAAGGGAAGCTGAGGCTACTCAAAGGAATTTAATTCTCCTCGAAAGTTGTTGCAAAAACTAGTTATGTGAAAAAACCTTCCTCTAAACTACAGTCTGAAACCAAGGTAAAACCAGAATGACAAAAAATTCCATCTTTCGGGACGAACTTCCAGGCGAGAAAAAGAGCATAATTAATCTCTTAATGACGGGCTATATCGTTGTAATTTCATGTTTGGGTTATGCGGCTTTTTTTCTTTATGTTCAATTAGGGCAGGTTGAAC
>NZYH01000085.1 GCA_002697825.1 Nitrospina sp.
ACCTTATGAAAAGTAGTCTGGCCTACTTGGTATTCTACTGGAACAGTTTTCTTTGGTTCGATAGCACACCCTGTGAATATAACTGTAAATAATAATAGGAAAGTAACTGACAATATTTTGACAAAGGATTTAAGCATCTTCGAGTCCATTAGTGAGTGATTATTATTTTATTTGAATTAGTTATTCATTAGGGTGTCTATTGTTTTTGTTCGGTAGCTAAATATGGTTTCCAAGTCTTTTTTTATCCATTTACCGACAATTAAATCCCCTAATAAACCAAAGGGTACTTTGTAAACAACATGGTCTTTTATTAAAGTTCCACCATTTTTTTCTTCAAATTTATGGGTGTGATACCAGTGGCTGTAAGGACCTTTTATTTGAATGTCTGAAAATTTGGAAACTGGTTTCCAGTCAGAAATTTTTGACTTCCAAGTAACCGGAATGCCGTGAAGTGACAAGCGGTAGGTAAATTTTGTTCCATTTTGTATTTCTGGAGTTGACTGGCTTAATATTTTGAACTTTAAAAAATCTGGAGTTAATTTCTCAAGATTCTTGGCTTCCTTGAAAAAAGCAAATGTTTTGTTTATGGACTGAGGAACCCATTGTTCTATTTTTATTTCGTGGTAGGAATGCTCACACACTTCTTTAAATGCTTCTTCCAGTTTGGGGTACTTAAACTCAAATCCATTTTTACAAATTTTTTCTGCTGAAACTTTCTGACTGTAGAGTAATAAATCAGAAAGGTCCCGCAAACCCATCTTTAATAAAATACTTGGAACAGGTAATATTGTCGGACGTTTTAAAATTCGTCCTAAAGTTTTCGTGAATTCGACGTTTTTAACAGGGTTTGGGCTTACAGCATTTATAATTCCATTAACTGAAGGAGTTTCTAAAGAATAAATCATCATATCTACAAAATCATTAATATGGATCCAACTCATCCATTGCGAGCCATCTCCGAGCTTTCCACCGACCCCAAGCTTAAATGCCGGTATTATTTTTTCTAAAGCACCCCCATCATGTCCTAAAACCATACCAAGACGACATATCACGGTCCTGATACCAAGTTCGTTAGATTTAGTTATTTCATTTTCCCAAGACTGACAGATTTGCGAAAGAAAACCTGCACCCTCAGAACTTGTCTCATTTAGTTCTTCATCTCCTCGATCTCCATAAAATCCGATTGCCGATGCTGACAAAAATACTTTAGGTTTTTCGTTCATTGCTCCCATAGATTGAACTATACGGCGTGCTGACATGATCCTGGAACTCATTAACTTGTTTTTTTGATTTTCTGTCCAAAAACTACTTGCAATGTTCTCTCCCGCAAGATTTATCACAGCATCAATATCTTTTAAAGAGTTTGTGGGTAGCGGTTTTTTTTCAGGATCCCATTCATGAACTTCACAATATATTGGAATATGAAACCTGGCCGTTTCTTTATTTCTAGTAAGAACTACAATATCATGGCCCTTTTCATCTAATTTTTTTACAAGTTCTTTTCCAATAAAACCGGTAGCGCCTGTTACAAGAATTTTCATGACCACCTACCCTCTATATATTTAAAGTGTTTGTTGAGTTATATAAAAACTATCTTTTAATTTTTTCCAATTGTGGTTAAAATTTTTTTATCTTCTTTTTTTGAAGCATATCCCTTGTGACTATCTTCAAAAGTAGCCCAATGTCTTCGACTTAATTCTTTAGTAGAAATAATTTTCTTTTTTTTAGTTTTTGTGTTTAAAACCGTAACCTCATAAAACATAATCCACCTCTTTATTTAAGAATAGTATCTGACGGAAACCCGTCGATCCGGACTTCTTTAGTTGGCAAGGAGAGTCCTTAAGAAACCGGATACCCTAAAATTTTAGTGACTCCATTTAGAGCTTTACAACGGGTTTCCTCCAAAAATGTAATTACCTTTTTATGTTTAATAGCTAATCAAGCTAATTACTATTTAATACGCTTTCCGTATTAAATGACTCGACATGCTTACCCAAGAATTCCGCAAAATTATTCATGCAAAAAGGCCATGCGTATTGAATTTCGATTGTTGGGTGTTGCAAACGCAATTTTTCTACCTCTTCCGGTATTTCACTTTCAGAATGTGAACCTCCTCGGGTTATCATTGTGGTTACAAGAATAATTTTAGAGTAACTATCACCAGCTAATTCATTTACAGCATCTTCAATATCTGGGTAACAAAACTCGTTGTAGGCAGTTTTTACATGACAAGTATCCAAATATTTTTCTAATTCGGAGGCTAGGCTTTCTAATCCTGTTTTATAGGGATCATTTTCTGGAGTTCTTTTCCATCTTCTAATAGCCTGATCTAGTTCTATCTCTTGTTTTGTAATATCAGATCCAGTTTTCACTCTGGTCTTATGGATTCTCATAAACTTTTCTACTAATTCGGATGATATATCACTTGGAAGACCACCATGACCAACCAGAACTACTGCTGTTTTTAAATTATTCACTAGTTTTTCCCTTACTTTAAAATAGAAAAATAAATTTAATTAACCTTTTAAAAACACAAAGATTCTATGGATTAATAATAACTGAATCGTATAAATTATCCTGTCAAGATCCATTCAAGGTCTTGTTAAGATAGAGTTAAGGTTTAAAATTATTTAAATAAGATTTTGCTATCGTTTTAGATAAAATGACGGGTCGGAGATCAATAGTATCTTTTAAAAATCAACCTTTATTATCTTCTCGTTTTATGAGGGCAGCGTTGTCAAGCGATTGCCTGCAAGATCTATATTGAGGGGGGGGGTACGAGCGTAGTTTAAGGTAATGATAAACTAATGAGCCTAAGTTTAAACTCTTTTTTGCAACATTAAACATATTGCTTATTTAAATTTAGAACGATATTTTGTATTAAATAATGTAAAAACAATTTTACTAATCATACTTACTGAATTTTTTTTAAGGTTTCAATCTGTTTTAAATATGAAGCCTACGCTTCTTATTGTATTAATCAAACTTCCTGAACTTTTTAGTTTTTTTCTAAGATTATGGACGTGTGTGTCAATCGTACGCGACTCTACCTCTTCATTTATATTAAAGATAATCCTATTTAGTTCTTTCTTTGTATATACTTTTCCAGGGTTATCTATTAAAAGATTTAATATTTGATATTCACTAAATGTGAGGCTAACAAGTTTTCCTTTGACTTTAACCTCCCTTTTAGAATAATCAACTTCCAACTCCTTTACTTTTTTAAATCCATTATTTTCTTTATATTTTATAGAGCGTGTCAGGAGATTTTTTATTCTTAGAATTAATTCATCTGCATTATAAGGTTTGGTTATATAATCATCTGCCCCTAGCTTCAGTCCTTCTATCTTGTCACGGTCCTCTCCTTTTGCGGTCAACATTATAATCGGATAGTCCTTCGTAACTTTATCCTTTCTTAATGTTTTACAGAGTTCAAATCCATCTATATCTGGCAAACCGATATCTAGGATAACCATGTCAGGTTTTTGATTTTTGATCATTTTCAAACCAGCAGTTCCAGTCTCTTCAATATGAACATCAAAATCCTCCATTTCAAGTTGATAGCGAATTAATTTAATATTGGTTTTATTGTCTTCTATTACCGCTATTTTTTTTGACATTAATTTTTGGCCTAGGATTATTTAATTAAAAAATAGTCTTACAAGAGACTCGAACAGTATAAGAGCTAAACTTTGCAAATCTTAACATAATCTTAACGAAGAATTTGTGCCGCCCAAGTATACTCGAAACACGGTCCAAAGCCCTCTTTTGGGTGGTTTTTATATTTTTTTTAATTGCTTCACTTTATAAACAACATAAATTTCAATCATTTGATCAAAATTATTTCCATATGAAAAAGTTGCTCAATAAATTAGTAAACGATGAAGATCTTAGTAAGGAGCTGACCCAGCTAATCGATACTGCTAACGCACCTATATTTGGGGTTGATACAGATGGAAATGTTAATGAGTGGAATCAAAAGGTTGAACAAATTACCGGATTCACCAAGGCTGAGGTCATGGGCCATAACCTTGTCGAAACTAGGATAACCGACGAGTTCAAACAGTCTGTACATAAAGTCCTTAATGAAGCACTTCAGGGAAACGAAACTTCCAACTATGAGGTTCCTCTATTCACCAAAAGTGGTGAAAGGGTTATGGTTCTTCTAAACGCGACTACTAGAAGAAATCCGCAGGGAAAAATTGTTGGTGTGGTAGGTGTTGGTCAGGATATTACCGAACTAGATCAGTCTAGGTCAGAAATGGAAAGTATAAGTAAGGAGCTGACCCAGCTAATCGATACTGCNAACGCACCTATATTTGGGGTTGATATAGATGGAAATGTTAATGAGTGGAATCAAAAGGTTGAACAAATTACCGGATTCACCAAGGCTGANGTTATGGGTCATAACCTTGTCGAAACCAGGATAACCGACGAGTTCAAACAGCCTGTACAGGAAGTTCTCAATGAAGCGCTCCAGGGNAACGAGACCTCTAATTATGAGGTTCCNCTATTCACCAAAAGTGGTGAAAGGGTNATGGTTCTTCTAAATGCGACTACCAGAAGAAATCCACAGGGAAAAATTGTTGGTGTAGTAGGTGTTGGTCAGGATATTACTGAATTAGATCAGTCTAGGTCGGAAAAAGAAGAAACCAACCTTCGTCTTCAAGAAGCAAATCAACATAAAAGTAAATTTATTTCCTCTATGAGTCATGAATTAAGAACACCTTTAAATGGAATTTTAGGGTTCACTGAATTATTAAAAAGTGAACATTTTGGAAAGATCAACGATACTCAACTTGAATTTGTGGTTCAGGTTGAAAATAGTGGCAAGCATTTATTGGAACTTATATCTGGTTTATTGGATGTGGCTAAAATCGATTCAGGTTCAATGCTAATTGATTTAGAAACTTGCAANCCTAGCGAATTATTTTTATCTGTAATTGGACTAATTCAGCCGCAACTATCAGAAAAAAATATAAATTTTAAACAACTAATTGATCCTACTGTAGAAAACGTAGTTTGCGATTCAAGAAAAGTTAAACAAATTATGGTTAACCTAATTTCAAATGCAATAAAATATACACCGGAATATGGAACAATCGAAATCACNCTTACTAAGGAAGAGAATCATATTAAGATTATTGTTTCGGATAATGGAATTGGTATTAGCAAAAAAGATCAGGAAATAATTTTTGATGAATTTGCACAAGCTAACAGATCACGAGATGAGGCTCTAGGAGGAACGGGAATTGGATTAGCTCTTAGCCGGCGCTTGGTTGAGTTACATGGAGGTGAAATTGGTGTTGATAGTCAAGAGAATAAAGGTAGCAAGTTCTGGTTTACCATTCCCAATAGGAGTGCGCCAAATAAAAAACAAGCCATTTTAACAGATGAATCCATAGTAAACTCAGACTATCCTACCAACCGATCAATTCTAGTAGCGGAAGATAACCAAACTAATCTTGATATGATTAAATATTTACTCTCAATTCATAACCACAAAGTACATGTGGCCAGAAATGGCAAAGAAGCTATTGGTCAAGCCGATTTAATAAAACCTGATCTAATATTGATGGATATACGAATGCCAATAATGGATGGTTTAGAGGCAACAAAGGTTTTGCGTGCCAAACCAGGTTTTGAGAAAATACCTATTATCGCTTTAACTGCAAGTGCNGGAGAAGAAAGTCGCGAAGATTCNTTAAATGCAGGATGCACAGATCATATNAGNAAACCCATCCAGTCAATCGAATTATTTGAAATCCTAAGCAAGCATATGAAGCAAAACCATTAACATTAAGGGTTTGTGNCAATTAATTGCTTTCCTTACAATATANTTTTTTCCTNCCTTCCTNACAAGATATAAGAATTGATNAATCTTAAAGCTTGCTTTTATAAGTTAATAAANAAGTTTTAATCCNTTATTTTGNANCTTNTTGTCTCCTTTCTNTCAGGTAAAACCATCNCACACAATAACTAGACTTAGCTATCAAAATAATTTCNTTATATGTTGAGAATGGGTACTTAAAAAAAACNTGCNCACAAAGATCCTTCTAAAANAACAAGCACNNATCCTCATNGNTAGACATCAGTTAAGGANAAAATNTCACACGTTTNTTTCTTAACTTTTTCTTGACATATTGTTGACACACACTTAACAGACATTNTTTNNAATTTNAATTAANCTNATTTCAGTAANNTTATTTTTAATTAACGGTAAGGAGATNAGCATGAAATTTATTAACGGATTTAATATTNAAAAAAGATTGTTTTTTTTAATTATGTTTTGCGCCTGGATTTTGCCGATAACAACATTCGCTGCATCTGCAGTAGATTCAGAAGATATGGTTATGGTCCCAGGAGGCCCATTTCTTATGGGAGTGGATAAAGTACCAAATGCAAATATTGAGAAAATGTCAAAACGACAAAAGCTTAGATATTTAGTATCTCGCGCAGCCTTTCATGATGAGGGCCCGGCACATAATATTATTGTAGATACTTTCCTCCTTGATAAATATGAAGTATCAAACAAGAAATTTGCAGAGTTTATAAAGGCAACTGGCCACCCCGCTCCAGCATATTGGGATGACCATAAAAGAAATAAACCTGAACAACCGGTTAGTGGAGTTAATTGGTTTGATGCAAATACTTATTGTAGTTGGGCTAATAAAAGACTCCCAACCGAAGCTGAATGGGAAAAGGCTGCAAAAGGTCCTAAAGGTTTTAAATATCCCTGGGGTGACGAGCTAGATGAGTCAAAGGCTAATTATGGTCGTAAACAAGAATTTACCGCTAATGTTGATTCTTATCCTGAGGGGAAAAGTGGATACGGTGCCTACAACATGGCTGGAAATGTTTTTGAATGGGTTCAAGACTGGTATGACCCTAATTATTATAAAACAAATACGGTATCAATAAACCCAACAGGTCCTATGGAAGGTGTTTATTTAAGTGGCACTGGCACTTATGTGGACCGAATTGCAACCGGTGAAAAACGCGTAATTCGTGGTGGTTCCTGGTATGCACCTGCTCAGACTGTTACAAATACACATCGTTTTTGGAATGATCCAATGAACAATAGTTATGGTGTAGGCCTTGGTTTTCGATGTGCGCGTTCCGTTGACAGCAACAATGTTTTACAAGCTCGCACCTTTTACATGGACGCCTTGATCAACATGGGTGCTGAAAAATATCCACAAGCACAAAAAGCAATTACGAGAGCATTAAGCCTAGATTCAGAAAATTCTGAATACGTTGGTCTCAAGAATATGATTGAAAAACAAATAAAGTAAACCAATTTTATTCTTAAANTTATAAGGAGGGGGAAACCCCTCCTTATAAATTTTTTANTTGTTTTATTAATGTTTAAGTAGGAAAGCAATCATGGTTAAAGATAAAAGTTTAAGAATAAACATCAGATCCAGTAATTACTTAATAAGTTTTCTTATTTTAATTCTCATTATTCCACTTTTTGGTTTTAAGAATAACGTTGCCAACAAAAATGAATTTTTAATAACAACCAAAGCCAGAATAGCAGTAGAAAAAGCCTGGGACACGTATCATCATGGCGCACTAGGTGGAACACTTCCCTCCCCAGCTATTCAAACTGACTTAGAAACAAAACTTCATCGTTGTCGCGAACTTCTAGCAGAGGCTTACGACGCTGAAGATAAAGGTAAAATGGAAAAAGCCAAGCAATTAATAAATAAAATTCTTGTGATAAGCAATAACGTTATAAATGAAAGTCAGGTACCAAAGAAATGAAAATCCTAACACCTATATTCTATATATTCATTTCTATTTTTTTATTGTCTTTTGATANGAAAATATATGCGGAAGTGAATAAATTNGATGAAAGGGATTCCGTAGCAATGATAACAATTTCATCTGGAGAATTTTTGATGGGAAGCAAATCAGGTGAAGGTAGATCTGATGAGCGCCCACAAAATAAAATTTATCTAGATACCTATGAAATTGATGCCCATGAAGTAAGCAACAAGCGCTATTTAAATTTTATTCAAAAAACAGATCGGGAAGAACCTCCAAACCCTTATGGAGAAAATTCTCTTTCTGCAGTTGAGGGAGTCAGTGAATCTCCTGTTGTGCAAGTAACATGGTACGACGCAGTTGATTATTGCCGGTGGGCAGGAAAACGATTACCAACTGAAGCTGAATGGGAAAAGGCAGCCAGAGGAACAAATGGATTCCTATACCCTTGGGGTTTTAATCCGCCTATTGTTACTCTTGCTAATTTTCAAAAGCAATGGGAAGGGGAAAAAACATTATGGCCAGTAAACTCCAGCAATGAAAGCGACTCTCCATATGGCTTGGTAGGAATGGCTGGAAATGCGCGTGAATGGGNTCAAGATTGGTATTCACCTGATTATTACAACAGTTCTCCAAAAAAGAATCCCCAAGGTCCAAAAAATGGCATTTTAAAAGTTATTAAAGGGGGATCTTGGCATAGNTTTAAATCTGATTTGAGACCTGCTTCAAGGGGTAAAGGTGGTTTTGCTCTCAAAACTGATGGGATTGGGTTCCGTTGTGCTAAATAGATATTCAAAAATAATAAGGAGATAGTCGTAATGTCATTTATAAAAATATTTAATAGAAACTCCTGGTTTTATATTTATATAATTTTCGTCTTATTAATTTTTTGGGTTAATAAAGTTTTTGCGTTCAATGGAACTCCAGAAAATATGGTTCTTGTAAATGCAGGAGGCTTTACACGTGGTATTGATAAAAACCAAATAATCGAAATAGAAAAATCAAAACAGAATAGTCCAAAGAAAATCCCGCAAATTAAATTGNCAACATTCGAAGATGAAACTCCATCAAAAATGATTTATTTACCATCTTATTTTATTGACAAATTTGAAGTGTCAAATGAAGAGTACACAAATTTTATACTTGCAACAGATCACCCCGCCCCAGCTTATTGGGATCATAATAAATTAAATAAACCCAACCAACCTGTAACAGGGGTGAACTGGTTTGACGCAAATACTTATTGCCTTTGGGCCAATAAACGTCTTCCCACAGAGGCAGAATGGGAAAAAGCAGCACGTGGTCCAGCAGGATTAATATACCCTTGGGGCAATAATTTAGATTCTACGAAAGCCAACTTCGCCAAGGGAAAAAGTGGAGAAAAACANATAACAGATAGTATCGATTCCCACCCCGAAGGTAAAAGTTACTATGGAGCATATAACATGGCAGGAAATGTTTTTGAATGGGTTCATGATTGGTATGACCCTAATTACTACAAAACTTCGAGTGACATAAGAAATCCTCAGGGCCCTTCCTTGGGAATGGTTTCAACTAATAAAATTTTAAATAAATATGAAAAGTTAAGCGANAAAAAACGAGTAATTCGCGGNGGGTCTTGGTTTGCTCCAGCAGCAAGTATAACTACCACGCATCGCTTTTGGAATAATCCTATGAATAATTCTTATGGAGTGGGTTTAGGTTTTAGATGCGCGCGCGATAAAGCAAAAGAATCAAGTTTGGAAGCGCGCGCTTATTATATGGATGCATTAGTTCAAATAGGGGAGGACAAATACAAAAGTGCTCACGAATCAATAGAAAATGCAATNAATCTAAGCCCAAATAATGAAGAGTATACAAGCATGAAAAATTTAATAGAAAATTCTCTAAAGTAGTTTTATTTACTTCTCATTTTTAAATATCATTGAATTAAGGAAAATTGTGTAAATGTTTAAGTCTAATAAGAAAAATAAATACTTGTTTGGAGCCTTGATATTTTATGGTTTTACTTTATTGCTCAGCCCCTTGCTGATTAATGATTTATACGCAAATACTAATAATAACTCTCATTTAATCGAAGAAGATCATCTTGATGATGAGGAAGATGGTGTTGATGATCATGAAAATGTGTGTCCTGAACAAAGAAAAGTNGCCCCCGCACCTCAAGAGTTTAGAAACAAGATTAATCCTTTGCGCAAGGAACCTCGCAACCTAAAAAAAGGGAAAGTTCTTTATAGGCTTAAAGCAAGGAAAGCTTGCAAATATTGTCATGGNATGGAAGGAAAAGGGGATGGCTCGATGGCTGATTTGATGGATAACGCCCCAAGAAACCTAACATGTAAAAAATATATGAATAAAATTACAGATGGTGAATTATTTTGGGTGATTAAGGAAGGAGTTGTAGAAGGAGGGATGCCATCATACAAACATTTATCAGATAAAAAGATTTGGCAATTAATTCAATACATCAGAACATTTTCGAGTTAATTATTAAAACTCACATTATTAATTTATACAAACTATATTTAAGATGGAATCTTCAATAAATTTTTCTGTATCCAGCACGTCTCCTGCTGGAATTAAAACATTATGGGAGGCAAAATATGCTGATACATCGAGACGCGCACCCTTAAAAATGGCCATTCCCCATTGTTTTGGTGGACCTGGGAGTGAAGCCTCTCCAGAAGATTTATATTTACTATCTCTTTTAAATTGTTTGATAGCAACATTTAAGGTATTTGCAGAAAAATCAAAACTGGGTTATGAAAGATTGGATGGTTTTGCAAATTTGAATTTAATTCAAGAACCTTCTGGAGTGTCATCCTTTAAAAATATAAATATTAAATTAGAGCTTTTTTCACCAGAAAACCNCGTTAAGGCTGAAAGATTATTTAATAAAGTGGAGTCTCAATCCATGATTGTTAATTCTGTGACAACCAAAGTTGATATAAACTGGATAATAAAAGAGTAGAAAATTTCAAATATTTAGTGACTGTGCCCTCTATAAATTATCTATTCGTTTCGTTTTCTATTGTAAGGTAAGGAATTACCATTTTTAAACTACACCCCCTTTTAAAGACAAAAATATGACGGGTTCCCTCACCTAGTTCACACCAAAAAAATCTACCCTGCCCTACTTAATTACCATAAATATATATAAATAAAAGGTTAATCGGCCAAACTTAACCACAAGACACCATAGCCCATAAATGGTATGGAACTTGCTTTATTAATATTAAAACCCCCATAAATCGTGGGTTTTATTACTAACTAAAGCAATTTTTAAAAGGAAGGGCTAGGCATGGATTTTCTCACCAACATGAAAATAAGTTCGTCGGGATTGAATGTACAAAGAAAGCGTATGGAAGCTATTTCTAGCAATCTTGCCAATCTCGAAACCACGAGAACTCCAGAAGGAGGCCCTTACCGCAAAAAAAATATTCTAGTAACCGCCGTTCCCATNGAAAGTGANTTTGGCAGTATTTTTAAAAATAAGCTGGGCGACCGTCTCACGAAACCACAAATTACNGAGGTAATNGAAGACCAAACTGAACCTAAACTCGTCTACAACCCCAAACATCCGGATGCCAATAATGAAGGGTATGTGGCTATGCCAAATATCGACCCCATGNCAGAGGTNGTNAATATGGTGACGACGCAAAGATCATTTGAGGCAAATATAACAGCATTNAACGCGTCCAAAGCAATGGCTGTTAGAGCCATTGACCTCGGAAGATAACAAGTAAAACGAAAATTTTTATAAACTATTAAAACTATATTCTCATGGATAACTTTCAGGATTTTTTAAGACAACTCGGCGAACGATTTAACCAGCTTTCTCAGGGTAAAAAAGTTGCAGCACTTTCCCTAGTTGCTTTGGCTCTAGCATCCTTAGTAGTCATGTCTTTATGGCTGAAATCGCCCGACTATCAACTCTTATATGCAAACCTTTCAAACGAAGACGCCGGGGCAGTGGTCGAAAAATTAAAAAGCCAGAAAGTTCCTTATGAGATTACCAATAATGGACGCACCATTCGTGTAGCGTCAGACATGATTCATGAAGTGAGATTACAACTAGCCAGTGAAGGTTTACCAGAAGGCTCTGATGTTGGACTGGAAATATTTGAAGATACTCCTTTGGGAATGACAGACTTTATCCAAAAACTAAATTTTCAACGCGCTCTACAAGGAGAGTTGACCCGTACCATAAACTCCCTGGATGCGGTTTCCCAGGCAAGAGTCCATCTCGTAATCCCAAAAGACAATCTTTTCCGAAAAGAAAAACCCAAGGGAAAGGCCTCAGTAACTTTGAAAATTAAATCTGGCAAGTCTCTTTCTGAAGGGCAAATTCAGGGAATTGTACATTTGGTCTCAGCAAGTGTAGGCAGTATCCAGGCCTCTGATGTTGTTATAGTAGACCTGAAGGGAAATCTTTTGTCAGGCGACAAGGAATCTTCAAGGGAAGCCATGGTATCTGCATCCAATTTTAAACATAAATTACGGGTAGAAAAAGAATTACAAGCAAAAATCATTAAAATGCTAGAAGAAGCTTTGGGAACCGGAAACATTATTGCCAAGGTCTCTACTGATCTCGACTTTGAACAGGTAGAACGTACGGAAGAAATTTTTGACCCTGATTCTCAGGTAGTTCGAAGTGAAAATCAGATTTCAGAAAGCTCTACCGGTGCGACCCCTCCAGGAGGCATTCCAGGGGTTCAAGGACTGGTTCCAAACGGAGAAGACGGAACAGGTGCAGCCGGACAAGCGGCTCAACGAAATAAATCGAATGCATTATTCAATTACGAAATAAATAAAGTAGTTAAAAGAGTATCAAAACCGGTCGGTGAAATTACTAAACTTAGTGTGGCTGTAATGATAGATGGAACATTTACAGGCGATCCTCCAGAGTATAAGCCCCGTACTCAAGAAGAAATGGATAAATATTTAGAAATTGTGAAATCTGCAGTCGGCTTTGACCAAGAAAGAGGAGATGTAATCAAGGTAGAGAATATCCAGTTTGACCGCTCGCAGTTCGATGAAGAAAAAGAAGCCCTTGCGCAAGCAGAGCAAATCGAAATGGCGATTCAAATTGGTAAATTGGTTGTGGGCCTCATTTTTCTAATCTTATTCTTTACCCGAGTCATCCGTCCTATTATTACCTGGATGACCACAACGGTGGAAGTTGTACCTGAAGCAGGTCAATTAGGTGCAGCCGAAATGGAAGAAGTGGATGAAGAAAAAAGACGGCTCACTGAAACTGCTTCAGAAGCAACGCATATTAGAGAGGCAGTAGCTGATTTTGTAGCTAATGATCCCAAATATACAGCTGGCGTAATCAGAAAGTGGATGCGAGAGAAAAGTCCTACAGCTAAATAAAAATAATAGGCTTGGAGAATTATGAATAGAAAATTTTTAGGACCTGAAAAAGCAGCTATACTATTGATGGATCTTGGGGAAGAAAAAGCTGCCCAAGTTCTGGAAAATATGGATGAGCAAGAAGTAAAAACCTTGAGCAATTACATGTCAGCAATTGGCAATTTAGATATGAAGATCATGGACTCAGTCAATAAAGATTTTTACTCCCTATTAGAGTCTGAAACAACTGGATTAGGTCGTGCTGGAAGTGATTTTTTTAAATCTGCTTTACACCAAGCAAAAGGTCCCGCTAAGGCAAATAAAATTTTAAAAAAAATCAGCTCACCGGAGGAAGAATTAGGAAGTGGAATGGAAACAATTCGCCGTCTTGAGCCTCAGGTGATCGCTGGTTTTATTGAAAATGAGCATCCACAAACTGCGGCAATTATTCTAGCGCATCTTGAACCGGAAATTGCAAGTCAGACAGTAAAACAAATTTCTGAAAAGAAACGAGCTGAAATTGTTCATCGACTTGCAACGCTTGAGAAAGTTGCTCCAAAAGTCTTGAAGGATTTGGATGAAGCGCTACAAATAGAGTTTAAATACTCAGGGGCTATTATAGAAAACAGATTAGGAGGTAAAGCTGCTGCTGCAAGATTAATGGGGTCCTTGGACAAAACCACCGAGTCCATGATCTTATCATCTATAGATGGAATTGATCCTGATGTGGCAAATGAAATCAGAAAACTACGTTTCAAGTTTGAGGATGTTCAAAAAATAGATGATGAAGGAATTCGGCTAATATTAAGGGAAGTTAGTAGCGAAGATCTACTCGTAGCTCTCAAGACTGCATCCGATGAATTAAAAATAAAAATTTTTACAAATATGTCGGACCGCATCGCAAACATGCTTCAAGAAGATTTAAAGTTGCTTGGGCCTACAAAAATTAGTGCTGTAGAAAAAGCACAGCAGAAAATTGTATCTATCTGTAGGCACTTAGAAGAAAATGGAACTATTATGATAGGTCAAGGTGAAGCACTTGTCTGATCCAAGTAAAAATTTTGAAAGCAGCAACTTTGAAGTAAAAAGTGATGTTGCGACGGGTACAACTCAAGAAGAACGGTCCTTCCAATTCGATGAATTGATCATTCAAAATCCATCAATTCGCAGAGGCTTTACTTATGAATCGGATAAAGCCCGAAATTTCGACCAATCGAATGTCGACAAGGCTAAACAAGGTGTCAAGGAACTACTTAAAGATGCCATGGATAAAGCAAAAAGGCAGGTCACTGAAATTAAAGCCAATGCTAAAAAGGAAGGATACGACACGGGCTTTGAAGATGGTTTTAAAAGCGGGAAAGATGCCGCCAAAGAAGAGTTTAGTCCTTTTCTAAATACTACTCAAGAATTAATTGAATCACTATCTGGGTTCCGAAAAGAAATGTATGAAAAGGTGGAAAGAGAAATGGTTGAAATGGTACTTAACCTTTCAAAAAAAGTGATTCATTTTGAATTTTCTAGGCGAGAGGATGCTGTTCAAGATATGATTCGACTTGCTGTGCAATCCGTCCTAGACAGAGAATCTATGGTTATAAAAACTCACCCAACCGACAAAGAATATGCTGAAAGTTTTCGCCCTGAATTGCTTCATATGTTCAGTGAAATAAAAAATATCACCTTCGTGGCAAACTCAGGAATTGCGCGCGGTGGATGTGTTGTCGAAACCAATTTTGGCGTGATTGATGCGCGAATAGAAAAACTGGAAGAGCAGATTGATAGAATTCTCAATCTTTCTCCGTCTCCCCCAGAAAAACTTAAGGCTGCATCAGAAATTTCCTTAGATGAACAATCACCAGTTCAAGATCCGACTACCGAAAAAGAAACAGATGAAAATAATACGGATCCGAACGACGTAAATAATAAGGACAATTAGGCTTAACAAAAATGGAAGCAACTATTGATTTAAAAAAGTACAATAGCTTTATTGAAAAAACTGACTTCGTTAAAAAAACGGGGCGAGTTAATCGTGTTATTGGCTTGGTCCTCGAAGGCAATGGCCCTGCTGTATCAGTAGGAAGTATCTGCATGATTTATCCCAACAACCGACCTCCTGTTCAGGCTCAAGTAATTGGGTTTCGCGATAAAAATACTTTGCTAATGCCCTTGGGAGAGATGATTGGTATTGAACCGGGTAGCGTTATTGAATCAATGGACGAATATCCCACCTATAAAGTAGGAAACGCTCTTATTGGTAGAATAATTGATGGTAATGGGCTTCCCATAGATGGTAAAGGACCAATTAGCGCGATGACAGAATACCCACTAATGGGGTCCCCAATCAATCCTCTCGAAAGAAAAAGATTAGATGAACCTTTGGATATTGGAATTCGATCTATTAATGGTTTACTTTCTTTTGCCAAGGGACAAAGATTAGGAATTCTAGCAGGTACGGGTGTCGGCAAATCGGTTTTAATGGGTATGATTGCAAGAAATACAAATGCAGATATTAATGTAATCGCGTTGATTGGCGAGAGGGGAAGAGAAGTAAGAGAGTTTATCGATGAGAATTTAGGCAAAGAAGGATTGAAACGCTCGATTGTAATAGCAGCAGCTTCAGACGAGCCTCCCCTGGTAAGATTACGCGGGGCGTTCATTGCTACTACTATTGCAGAATATTTTCGTGATCAAGGGCAGGATGTAATGCTAATGATGGATTCTCTAACGCGCTTCGCATTGGCCCAAAGAGAAATTGGCCTGTCGGCTGGAGAACCTCCAACCACCCGTGGTTTTACTCCTTCCGTTTTTTCCATGTTACCAAAGCTCCTTGAACGTGCTGGAACATCATCTAGCGAAGGATCTATTACAGGACTCTATACCGTTTTGGTTGAAGGAGATGACTTGAATGAACCTATTTCCGATGCGGTTCGGGCGATTCTTGATGGGCATATTGTTTTGAGCCGTGAACTGGCAGCACACAATCATTATCCTGCAATTGATATACTTAATAGTATAAGTCGATTAATGATTGATGTGGTGACCAAAGAGCATCAAGGTTATTCCATGCGGTTTAAAGATTTTCTGGCAACTTATAAATCCGCTGAAGATTTAATCAATATTGGCGCATACGTAAAAGGTAGTAACCAAAAAATTGATATGGCCATTGAAAAATACGATGAAATGATTGCCTATCTAAAACAAGATATTTTTGAGAATTATGACTGGAGAACAAGCTTGGATCAATTGCAACGGATTATGGAGGTTTAACTGTGGGCTTTAGATTTGAAACTATTCTCAGGCTGAATAAGAATAAAGAAGACCTACTACAAAAGGATATGGGGCAGATCAATACCTTGATCCAACAACAAAAGGATAGTAAGAGCTTCATCCATGAAGTAATGCAAAATAAAAAACACGAATTAAACCAGAAAAAAAGAGAAAATATCGATTTAAAAACAATGATTCTTTATGACAACTTCTTTCGCGGAACTGAAATCCATAAAAAACGTCAAGATACAATCATTTCGGAAATAACAGTTAAAATGGAGGAAAAACGCGAAGAAGTTATTGATGCAATGCGGAAAAGAAAAACTCTCGAAATTCTAAAAGACCACCACCTATTGAAAAAAAGAAAACTCCAAGAGAAAAAGGATCTTTCAATTCAGGATGAAATTGCCTCAAATTTATGGGGAAGAAATTATTAAGGAAATTAAAATGAAAAATAAAATCTCTTTTATTTTTGCAGTAACGGCTATTTCTTTTCTTTTCGGAAAATTCATAGGTCCTGAAGATCAAAATCCACAGGGAGGCGTAGCATACGCGCAAGCAGAAAAACTTGATGAGGAAACTGAGGAAAAACGTAGCGATGTAAAAAAACCCATTTTAGAAGAAAAAGGAATAACAGAAGGAACTTCAAGCGATAAAAAAGTAGCCCTCCCCACCGAAATGCCCGCTACAAAATCCGAGACATTTAGGATGTTCGAAACCATTAAAAAGAAAAACCAAGAGTTGAAACGGCGTGAAGAAGAGTTAAAAATAAAAGAGCTAAAGTTAAAGGAAATTGAAGCTAAAGTTAGTAAAAATCTTGAAAAAATTGAAAAAAGAATTTCAAAATCAAAACAGCAACTTGGAATACAAGAAGAAAAAACCAAAGAAAATGTACAAGCCTTGGTTAAAGTTTATTCCAGCATGAAACCCGGAGAAGCAGCCAAGCTGATTGAGGCAATTGATGAAGATCTGGCACTCAAGATCGTTTCAGGTATGAAAAGTAAAATCGCTGGACAAGTACTTAGTCAGTTAGATGTGAAAGTAGCAAAACGAATTAGCGAAACACTTGCTGGCAAAATAAAAAATAAATAAATTAATTTTTACCTGGTGGATATTCTTTTAAAGAATCTGGATTTGTCATTCCAAAAGATATGATCATCTTCAATCCTTCCTCAACCGACATTTTTAATGGCTGAGTGTCCTTTTCTGGTAACATAAATAAAAAGCCAGTAGTCGGGTTGGGTGATGTGGGAACAAAAACATTCAACATTTTCTCACCTTCTGTGATTCCCTCCGGTGTATCACAACAAACAATTCCCAAAGTTTTAAGAGGCTCTCTTGGATATGTGATGAGAACCATTTTTTGAAAGGATGGGGTTTCGGTCAAAGAAACCGTATCGACTACTTTTTTGATACTTGTATAAATAACACGGACCACCGGAATTTTATGAAGAAGTTTCTCTCCCATCGCAACTATTTTTTTACCAATAAAGTTAGTTCCCACCAACCCTACCGCAATTATGAAAAGGACTAGAAATACAAACCCCATTCCGGGAATATGCCACTCTTCCATCAATTTAATATTTTGAGGACCCAAAATCCCGGTAATCACTGGTTTCATTCCCTTATCAACACGGGTGATTACAAAGGACAAAATCATGTAGGTCAAAGCTGCCGGTATAGTTACCAACAAACCAGCAATAAGATTTTTCTTCATCGCTTTTTTAAACATATTTTAGCACTTGAAATTTGATAGTCATGAATACTCTGATTGAGATTAATATTTTAATATATTCTTCGATTTTTCGAACTAGATCAGAGTCGTGCACTATTCCTAATTTGACAAATTTGCGATAGAAATAAATTATGATCCCATGTTACCTATTTCCTAATGCAAAAGCGAAAATTTTCAACACATTTCCGTATGACTTTCGCTTTTCACTAGGTTCATTATTTATGCATCTACTATTTATTTGGGAACATTATTCTTAAAGAAGAGAACTATCGATTACACCAATGGTATAACCCACTAATTGAGGCGGAGCGCTGGTTGTTTACTTGAATTTTTAATTGTTCTTTTAGTCTTTTTTTGGACAGATTTTTTCTTGCGCTTGATCTTTTTATTGAATGAATGTGCGATCACCTCATCCATAGTTGTTACAGGAAAAAACTGGATACCCTTTCTAATATTTTGCGGAATATCTGGAATATCCTTTTCGTTTTCAATTGGTATGATCAAGTTATGTATCCCATGTCGATGTGCTGCGAGAACTTTTTCTTTTAATCCGCCGATTGGCAAAACTTTTCCTGTTAGCGTTAACTCCCCTGTCATAGCTATGTCGTGGCGGAGGGCAGTTTTAGTCAGAGCCGAAACCAGTGCCACTGCCATGGTAATACCTGCAGAAGGACCATCTTTAGGCACAGCACCTTCAGGAATATGGATATGGAAATCATTTTTTTGATAAAAGTTTTTTGCCAACCCAAATTCCGAAGCTCGCGAGCGAACATAAGTCATTGCCGCCTGCGCAGATTCCTTCATTACATCACCCAGTTGCCCAGTTGGTACAAGTTTTCCTGTTCCTGGAAGAACGGTCACTTCAATCGATAAAATTTCACCTCCCAATTCAGTCCAAGCTAAACCAATGGCTGAGCCAATTTCAAGTGGGCCATCGTGGTCAGACCTTTTGTATTTGGGAATGCCCAGATATTTTTCCAGACTTGCAGGAGTAATTTTCACCTTTGTCTTTTTACCTTTTTCTACCACAATTTTAACAACTTTTCGGCAAAGGGTTGCTATTTCTCTTTCTAGATTTCTAACTCCGGCTTCGCGGGTAAAGTCCTTAATTATTCGCTCCAGGACTTTCTCTGAGGTTTCGATATTCTGTTTCGTCAAACCATGTTCAGCGATTTTTTTGGACATCAGGAACTTCTGTGCAATACCGAGTTTTTCTTCATCGGTATATCCGGGTAGGTGTAATACTTCCATTCTATCCAACAATGGTCGTGGAATTGAGTGCAAAACATTTGCAGTACAAATAAACAAAACATTAGAAAGATCGTAATCAATTTCCAGATAATGGTCATTGAAATTAGAGTTTTGCTCAGGATCCAATACTTCTAATAAGGCCGAAGAAGGATCACCTCGGAAATCTGCATTCATCTTATCTACTTCATCAAGCATAAAGACAGGATTATGCACTCCGGCTTTTTTCATACCTTGAATTATTTTACCGGGCAAAGCACCAATATAGGTTCTACGGTGTCCGCGTATCTCAGCTTCGTCGCGCACTCCACCTAAAGAAATACGAACAAACTTTCTACCCATTGCTTTACCGATAGATTTTCCAAGGGAAGTTTTACCAACACCTGGAGGACCTACTAAGCAGATGATGGGTCCTTTTATTTTCTTTACAAGTTTTACAACGGCAAGATGCTCAGTTATACGTTCTTTGACTTTTTCTAGTCCGTAATGATCTGCATCCAGGACTTTTTGTGCTTCTGAAATTTTGATTTTTTCAGTACCTGCGGCTTTTTTCCAAGGTATATCCGTAAGCCATTCAATATAAGTTCGCGCCACGGTAGCTTCCGCCGACATGGGTTGCATGAGCTCTAGCCTTTTTAATTCTTTTTTTGCTTTCTCACCAACCTCTTTCGGCATTTTTGCTTTTTTTATTTTTTGTTTTAACTCGTCAAAGTCGCTCTTAAACTCATCACGTTTACCAAGTTCTTTCTGGATAGCCTTCATTTGCTCATTTAAATAAAATTCTTTCTGGCTGCGCTCCATTTGCTTACGCACTCTTCCATGGACTCGCTTCTCAATCTTGAGAACTTCCATCTCCGATTTAAGAATCCCTAACAACTTGTTAAGACGATCAGCAGGATTAAGTGTTTCCAGCAACTCCTGTTTTTCCTGAGTCTGAAAAACCATATACGATGCAATGGTATCAGCATATCTTTGTGGCTCAAGAATGTTAGCGCTTGCAGCAACTGCCTCCAAAGGAATTTTTTGGTTGAGCTTTACGTACTGCTCAAACACATTTCCAACGCTTCGCATCATCGCTTTTACATCGGGGGTAAGCTGGTCATTTTCGTGGATTCGTATAACATCTACTTCAAAGTAATCGGCATTATCTTTAAAGCTTTCGATTCGACCTCTTTGGAGTCCTTCCACTAACACCTTCATAGTTCCGTCTGTCAGCTTGAGAATCTGAAGAATATTAGCGATTGTACCAATCTCAAAAATATCGGCAGCTTGCGGGTCATTATTATTGGGGTTTCGCTGGGCTGAAAGGAAGATGCTTTTTTGCTCCGACATGGATTTTTCCAAGGCCAGAACAGATTTGTCCCTGCCCACAAACAGAGGCAAAACCATAAACGGAAATACAATAATATCTCTCAGGGGGAGAAGTGGTAGAGCGATTTTGTCTGAACCCATAATACTAGCTAGCCTGTTTCTTTTTCGCGTAAACCATCATGGGTTTTTCGCCTTTGACAACAACTTCTTCGTTAATGACAACTTCTTCAATTTCCTTCTGCGAGGGGAGTTCGAACATTATATCAAGCATGGTTTCTTCCATCACGGCTCGCAATCCTCTTGCCCCGGTTTTACGCTCAATCGCTTTTTCGGCGATTGCCTTAATTGCGTTATCCGTAAACTTAAGTTTAATGTCTTCAAACCCAAATAATTTTTTATATTGCTTAACCAAGGCATTTTTTGGTTCGGCCATGACTATTATTAGCGCTTCGATATCTAATTCTTTAAGTGTGGCTACAGCTGAAAACCGCCCCACAAACTCAGGGATCAAACCATACTTAAGCAGGTCTTCAGGTTGAATTTGTTCAAGAAAATCTTCATCCTCGATATCAACTTTTGAAACAATTTTTTGTCCAAATCCAAGACTTTTTTTACCAAGCCGATTACGAACTATTTCGCTCAGGCCCACAAATGCTCCTCCACAAATAAATAATATGTTAGTAGTATCTACTTGTAAAAACTCCTGATGAGGATGCTTGCGTCCACCCTGAGGTGGAACACTGGCGGTCGTTCCTTCAATTATTTTCAACAACGCCTGTTGCACACCTTCGCCAGAAACATCTCGAGTGATAGATGGGTTTTCAGATTTCCTGGAAATCTTGTCTACCTCATCTATATAAATAATTCCACGCTCCGCTTTTTCAACATCATAATCTGCGCTCTGTAACAGCTTGAGAATAATATTTTCAACATCTTCTCCAACATAGCCTGCTTCAGTTAACGTGGTTGCATCCACAATGGTAAAGGGAACATCGAGAATGCGAGCCAGTGTTTGCGCCATGAGAGTTTTTCCTGAGCCCGTAGGGCCAACCAAAAGGACGTTACTTTTTTGAAGTTCAACATCGTCCGTTTCAAGGCTGGAATCAATACGTTTGAAATGATTATGAACCGCAACAGAAAGAATTTTTTTACAGCGTTCCTGATTAATAATGTATTGGTCAAGGTGACTATAAATTTCCTTTGGTTTAAGCAAATTCTGGAAGTCTTCACCCTTCTCCTGCGCCCACTCCTCCACCATGATTTCGTTGCACAGCTCAATACACTCATCACAAATATACACACTAGGACCGGCAATCAGTTTTTTGACTTCTTCCTGACTCTTACCACAAAAAGAACAGCGATAATTTCCGTTAGTTGTGCTTTTCTTTGCCATAAAACCCTCGTTTTAAGGTAGCTTGGATTTCAACTTCTACTTGTAATGAACCTTTTTATTTTTTATCTTTTCCAACTTTTTTAACTTCATCACGGTCACTGATAACACTGTCTATCAGGCCATAATTTTTTGCTTCTTCTCCAGTCATATAATGATCACGCTCCGTGTCTTTATTAACCTGAGCTATATTTTTTCCGGAGTGCTTTGCCATGATACCGTCTAAAATAGAGCGGATGCGAGTAATCTCTTTTGCCTGAATTTCAATGTCGGTATGTTGCCCCTGAAACCCACCGCTGGGCTGATGGATCATAATTCGAGCATGGGGCAGGGCAAAACGTTTTTTAGGAGCCCCGGCAGTTAAGAGCAAAGCACCCATACTTGCTGCCTGACCGATACAAATGGTTTGAACATCGGGCTTAATGTATTGCATGGTATCGTAAATAGCCATTCCCGAACTGACCTGACCGCCCGGGCTATTAATATAAAGATAAATATCCTGATCAGGCTCATCAGATTCCAGAAATAACAATTGCGCAATGATAAGATTTGCCATGTGGTCCTCAATGGCAGACCCAATAAAAATAATTCTGTCTTTTAAAAGACGCGAATAGATATCGTAAGAACGTTCTCCGCGACTAGTTTGCTCTACAACAATAGGTACCAATTGATTGTGAATGGAATTCATTTTTCTCTCTTGATAAGGACAACGGTGAGACAAGTCTCCTTATGGAACCGAATTGGGTTCAAAAGGGATGTCGGCATGTAAGTCATTAAAATATAATCAGATAATAGAACAGATTGACTATACATTATCAGCAATTAAATCTTTTCTGTCAACCATTACTTCTTTTAAAGTTACCTTTTCAAGGGCAATTTTGAGTGTTTTATCGCGTTTCATACGGCTATGCAAACGTGCAAGCACACCATTTTTTTCCCATTCCTTTTTCATCTGAGATAAACTCCCTCCTCCACCTAATAGTTGGGCCATATTCGCTAACTCTTCGTTCAATTCTTCTGGTGTGACTTCTAATTTAAGGTCACGGGATAATTGATCTAAAACAAGTTCTTCTCTTAAAGCTTGAGTAGCAGGCTCCTTGTATTCTTTAAAAAGTTCAGGACTAATCTCTTCTTCATGAGTATGATCATGTTCGTGGCCATGATCATGCTGGGCTTCTTGATTCTGTTTCTTTTTAGCTTGATTGGACATAAATTTGATCTGTTCCTTGATCAATCCTTCTGGCAATTCGACAGGGTTTTGTGCTGTTAGTGTTTCGGCAAGTTTCTTCTTGGTTGCTTTAAGAGCTTCGTTACGTTCATAGTCTTCCAACTCTGTACGAACTTTAGACTTCATATCATCCAAACTGTCATATTTTTTTCCGGTATCTAATTCACGAGCAAATTCATCGTCCAGATTTGGTAATTCCTGCACTTGAATGCCTTTCAGCACGATGTTGAAATCGACATCCTTTCCAGCAATTTCCTCATTATGGTAATCTTTAGGTACTGGGACGCTTATATCCCGATTATCCCCAATTTCCATACCAATCATTCCCTTATCTAATCCTTCAATAAGTTGACCGCCTCCAACCTGAATTATCTGGTCTTTTGCCTCTCCTCCTTCAAAGGGCTGGTCTCCTAATTTGCTGGTGAAGTCAATTTTTATCAAATCCTTTTCCTGAACAGGGCGATCTGTGATCTCGGAAGTTTTGGCTTTTCTTTGGCGGAACGCTTCAATAGTTTGATCGACCTCTTCATTTGTAATACGAGGGATTTTCATTTCCATTTCGATGCCAGAATACTCCTGAATATCTACACTTGGTAGTACTTCCACAGAAGCGGATACAGAAATATCAGTCCCCTCTTCCGCATTAACCTCTAACAGATGCGGTTGTCCAATAGCGCGTAAATCCTTTTCGGTAATTACTTGATTCAACTGATTGCTGATGAGGTTACTCAATACCTCTTTTTTAACATCTGGGCCAAATTGTTTTTCGAGCAAGGAGGTAGGTACCTTTCCTTTGCGAAAACCAGGAACTTTTACTTCTCTTCCTAGTCTTTTATAGTATTTTTCTATTTCCTTTTTGTAGTCTTGATGGGGAATTACAAATTTGATTTTTTTATTACAAGAGTCCACATCTTCTATTTTGATATCCATGATTTTTCCAAGAATTTAATGATTAGCGACTTTAACCTAGACAAATTCCACTTCAAAACACTTAAAAAGTGGTGCCGGTGGAGGGACTCGAACCCCCACGCCCGAAAGCACTAGTTCCTAAAACTAGCGTGTATACCAATTTCACCACACCGGCAACTTTTCTTCAAAAATATAGCACTTTATAGGGTAATGGGTCGAAAGAAAAGCATTTATATAAAAGGAGGCATCTCATATGAATTTCTAAGGAATTGAAAAATTTAATCATCTTTTTAGATTTCAATAGTAGGTTATGAGAATTAAAAATATGCAAAATTATATTTCTAAAGTCTTAATTAATAATTTATTCTTTGATTATTCGCAAATAGGCTGAAGGATTCCCAGTTTTTATTCTAGTCCGAAGCAGGAAAGGGAAATTAATCATCTTCTATTTCAGATTGAAGGACAGAAATTTCTTTCTGAAGAAGAGCATAATCTATTTGTAGTTTGTCACAATATTTCCGTAGGAAAGAGTACATTATAAGAACACAGTGCCACTCATCAAAAATTTCATCACTTTTTTCACAAAATTTTTCGTACTCCGAAAAAGCTTTCTCTATGGTTTCAAATAATTTACAAAATCCTGCCAGCTCATCCACTTCTGAATAGGAAGCATCCAGATCATAGTCCCAGAAGGTTTGATCAGATTGCTCGGGATTGACAGAGGCTAAATACTGATCTTCAATCTGGCTAAAATCTAAATCAATTTCTCTACAATAACTTCTTAAGTTATTAAAGGCTATGAAAAGGCATTCGTAGCCACCTACTTGATTTTCATCCTTCTTATTGAGCTCAGAGATATCTTCATCTACCCAATCAAACATCTCAAAAAATGCATCTAGGTTAGATCTTTCTCCCGGAGAAGAGTCGTTGGAACTCATAGAATCATTTTTCAAAGATACGTGGTTTTCGGTCTTTGGAGGCCAATACCATGTTGGGTGGGTAATACCCTTTTGGCACCATCAAGTTGGGATAAACCCATATTCCTTTCCCCAGCAATGATCCAGGGCAAAGAACAGCATTGCATCCTAATTCAGCATAATCTCCCACCACAGCGCCAAGTTTTTCCATACCTGTATTTAGTTCTTCAGATTCCAGAGGAAGTTGAACCGGGGGAATGAAACCTTTAAGCTTTTGATCTTCGGAACGAAACTGTAAATTGGCCAATCTAGATCCAGCACCCATATTAACATGGCGGCCCAAAATACTGTCGCCAATATAATTAAAATGGGCCGCCTCACAGTAATCCATTAAGATGCTGTTCTTAACTTCTGTTGCGTGACCAATNACACAACCCTCCCCAGCAAAGATATTTCCACGAACGTAAGCTCCTTGNCGGATATCACAATTCTCNCCAATCACNGCCGGACCTTTGAGGATTACCGAAGGTTCNAATCGGGTACCCTTCCCAATAAAAATATCCTGATCAATTAAANAAACNGCCTGATCTAGCTTTATCCATTGTTTTACGAAAATCCCCTTTCCAGCCTGGTCNAAACAAACACCTTCCAATTTGGTCNNGTAAGAAATTTTACTGAATATATTTTGAATTAGAGATTGCAATATATNATCGAGATTTTTTAAAGGGTCCCAAACTCGATCTGCCTCAGCAAAGATCATCTTATAGGGTTCATTANCCAAATCTGAAAAAAACAGTGATAAATCTTTCATAATTAATTTTCTACATACCATTTTCCAAGTGCCGTCAATCGAAAACCAATGGTATCCGTTTTAATAATTCCCTGTTTCTGCATTTCATTAACAAGTCTTGTTTTGGAATGCTTTTCGACTCTTAAATCTTTTTCTTTCAAGCTCTGCGAGGCGATCTGGCTTAAGACATACAACTCTTGTTTATAAAAATGATGCTCACGGTTTTTCAAAGTAGTGAAAAGAATTTTTATCGCCTCTAATCCCATTTCCCTTAAGTTGGACGCATCCGATTTCCGGCCCCGAAGGTTGACGCTGATCTTATCTTCCGTACCTGAGTTTCTAACAAAAATACCTGCTTTTCCTGCTGACATTGAGATGTATAACATATCGGGGTCTTCTGAAAATTTTCGAATGGCACTGCTAAAATCTCTTTTGGTAGCTTCCTGGATAAGGGTTTGCTTAACCTTTTGCCAGACGGTTGACCCCTTAAAAAATAAATTCTGGTGGATGTAATACACATAAAGCGTATCTTTAAAACCAGGATTAAAAGGCCGGCTGACTTTTGCGTAATAATTTTTTGGTGAATCAGCCAGATGCTGAGTCGCAACTAAAGTGTTCAAGGCACTTTTGAGTCCATTACCCGAATAAATGGAGACAATTCTTCCATCTGATTGAGTGAATTTTGATTCTGTAATATTATGCCCGGTCTCTTCACTGCCAACAGCTAAAATTGGTTTTTTATATTTTTTTCTAGAACCCTTTTTGTTCGTCAAGATATTATCCAATTTTTGTAGTGAAGAAATACTTTTAACACCTGTTTTTTTCAGTCTCTTCATTTCACTTTTAAATAGAATGCGTTTTTTTTCAGGTAATTCTGACTCTTTGGATTTTATTTCCAACTGCTTTAAAAGTATTTTTAAAAGAATCCATTTATCACCTACGGCAGTTAATTGGGGTTTCAATCCCATTTTTTCAGCAACCATTGCGGCATTGAGATCGCTTTCGACTGTATTGATGTACAAAGAGTTTTTATACTCTTTAGGAAACCGAGTAGAGAGGTAATGAGCCTGTAAAATGGCTGTTTCATCACCACTTAACACCCAAAGCAAATCCTTAAAAGGGTCGTATTCCAGCATGAAAAAGCGATCTCCATCAGCATCGAAGATAGCACCTACAACGCGCATTTTTGCTTTTAAAAGAGATGCCTTATTCTTTCTACCCATTTCAAAAATTTTTTTAATGGCTTTGTGACGGTGAAAAAAACCTGTAGGGCCTTTTATCTGGTCTTCGGTAACTCTATCCCGACCTTCAAGGTCGGCCACTCCAGAAAAAAGATTTACATCTCCATTTAATTTTTTATTCACTTCAAAAACTTTTCCAAATCCCACTTGCGCAAAAATATTTTTAGCTATACCTGTAAGCGAGCCATTAGCAGGGTCTATCACCAACAGCACATTCTTAAAATTTATTGACTTATCGACCCACGAATTTTCGGGTGACAAGGTAAATCCTCTAAAAAGTTCAAGAGCTTTATTCCTACATTCCTTAAGCTTTCCTTTAAGGGGGCTATTATTAATTGAAGAATACTTTTGGCGTAACACATATTTACTCAATTGCAGATCATCTAATGGCAAGGGCTTCATTCCGTGAAAGCTTGAAAATAGTTTTATCCCGTTCTGGTCATTAGGGTTATGCGATGCCGTAATCATAATTCCACAATCCGCTTTCTCATGCAGCATGAATAGAGGTACGAGAGGCGTTGGCACAACGCCCAACAACAAAGCATTAGCCCCTGCTTTACGAATTCCTTTTGTAACTGCATCAACAAAAAATCCTGATGGGTCTCTGGGGTCCCACCCAACAACTACATTTTTTGTATTCCTTCCTGTTAAAATATTTTTAATATGGGAATAAGAATATAACTCCATGAACTGCTCGTTGATCCAACCCTTTTCAAGAAATACTTGTTGCGGTGTTAGATTCTTACACTCAGTAATACTAGATTGCCTAGTTTCTCGACGTATGCCGTCAGTGCCTTGCAGTCTTTGTTGGTTAGCGATATTCATACAAAGTGGAAAAGCTCAGTTTTAAAAAATTTTTCAAAATGCAGAATACCATAGACGGAATTCATGATGAAAATATTAGGCGGTAAGTTTAATAAAAACCGTTTANCCTAAAACGGATAGCTATNAACATATGTTATTTACCTCTCTCCATTAATTTGGAAAGGNTNGACGAAAAATAATAACNAAATAAAATTTAANAACNTNCTCTTAAACTTTCAGACTAATTCCATACCTTTTGCGTGACTATCTTTTTTTAAGGTAAAGGGATGAAATAGGTCCTGTTCTTGGTTTGTTTCACCCACTATTCCTCTCAAATGTCTCAGAATCAAAATACTTGTTATTTTTGCTATTTATCAAAAAGTTGACAGGCTTTGGCAATTATTTCCAATTTTATACTGAAACAAACTAGCTTAACCGTTGGGCCAAACCACTAAAACACTTTATTTATAAATACTTAACCTAATTCACCAGTAAGGGTAACTTTGGCATAGTCCTTGCTCTAAAACTAGGGAATAAATGTGCCTAAAATACTTGCAAATAAAGGGTTAATCACAATTAAAACATTTTTTTTAAAAAATTAGTTTTTCTTCTGAACTTTTTCTAAAAACCTGTCCGTGAATAATGACTCGAAAACCTATGAATTTTTGGAAGTAATTTTAAATGATGTGTCCTGAAGCAAATAACCTACTTGGTTCTAGAGGCCTTTTTTAAAGGTTATTTAGGGAATTCTACTTAGATGAGTTTGACCTCAACCCTNNGGCTTATTTTCCGNTAAGAATAATAAGGTGGTGGATTTGGTAACAGCAAATTTTGAAAAGAAAATCCGTATAACAATAGCTGTGGCACTCGCCCTCTATTCTTGGAACTTCTTTGTCTTGCCCTCTTTTGCCCAGATTACTCCGCAAGGACGTGACCAAATTTACAAACAGGCCTCTCCACTTCGATTCGAAGAACGCTTCAAGANGCATGCTAAACCAAAAGCTAAAAAAATACCAGTAAGAGAAGANAATCTCAAACCCATGTTTCCGAATGAATTATGGGAGGTCAAATTTATTCTGCAAAAAATGATAATTAAAGGGTCGACCCTTTACAGCAAACGAAGGTTTTCCAAATTATTCAGAAAGTACATGCAAAAAAATATTTCTCTGGGACATATCTATGACATTGCCCAAACCATCACGAATATGTACAGAAATGATGGCTATATTTTGAGTAAAGCAGTGGTTCCACCTCAAAAAGTTGATAAGGGAATAATTCGTATCAATGTCATAGAAGGTTTTGTAGACAAAGTTAATATTCAGGGAAATGTAGCTGGACCACGAAAATTGCTTAACCGATATCGCAAAAAACTTTTAAAGTCTAAACCTCTACTTGCNAAAGACTTAGAACGTTATTTACTTCTTGTGGATGATTTGCCNGGATTAAAGGTTAAATCAGTTTTAACTCCTTCTGAATTCAAAGTCGGAGCTACTGACCTAACTTTAATTCTAGAAAACAAAAAATACGATTTTGGAATGGGTTTAAATAACCGAGGTTCAAAATTTAATGGACCCTTCCAGTTNTCTNGTAATGCCAGNACAAATTCTATTTTNGGNCTTTATGAGCGAATTGGCATTCAAGGAGTAGTAACAAAAAATCCTGAAGAGNTGAGGTTCTTTAGTGGGTTTTATGAAATGCCGGTTTCTTCTGAAGGTACCAAAATTTATTTTTCTGGTGCTTTCAGTAATTCTCAACCAGGTGAAACCCTCAAAGCTTTTGATGTGAAGGGTGATAGCNCAACAATAACGCTAAGANCAACACACCCATTCATTNGGTCTCGATCTGAAAACCTGAATGCATATTTGGGTTTTACACGTAGAGATTCCACAACAGAATTTTTGGGTGATGTAGATTCAAAAGACAAACTGCGAATCGCCAATTTAGGTTTTTCCTATGATTTCGTTGACAAATATCGCGGTGTTAATCTGTTAAGTTTTAACTGGAGTCAGGGACTTGAATTTTTGGGTGCNAGTGAGTCAGGGTCTTTNAAACTTTCACGACCCGAGGGGNAAAGTGCTTTCACAAAGTTTTCAGGAGAAGCTCTTAGGTTGCAACAGCTCTCNCCTTCTTGGGTTCTTTTGGGNGCTATGTCTTGGCAATACTCTTTTGAAAAATTATTAGCTTCTGAGGAGTTTGGTGTAGGTGGGTCACAATTCGGAAGAGCTTTTGATTCTTCAGAAATAACGGGAGATCATGGTATCGCTTTTAAACTTGAACTTCAAAAAACCTTCCAAATTAACAAAGCATANATAAATGAAATTCAGGCTTACACCTTTTTTGATCATGGGNCAGTATGGAATCGGCTTAAAACTTCAACCGGCTCCAACAAACAAGATTTAAATTCTATTGGCTTGGGCTTTAGGTTTGACTTGGCAAACCACCTATCTGGATATCTCGAATTGGATAAACCTTTAAACCGTGATGTTGCGGCTCAAGGAAATAAGGATACACGCATGTTTTTTAGCTTGTCAGCAAATTTTTAAGGAAGCAGATGAACGTTTTTAAAATGAACCAGATTGNATTCGGGANAANNATTNCCCAAGGGAAGATACCTTTACCTTGCNCAAAAAAATCATCTTCTAAGACNGNCTTTTCAACCTTNCGGAAACNNGGTAATTGGGNNGTTTTTATGNTTTCGTTTTTGACCTANCTNATAGGTATTTTCCCATCTGTTGTATTTGCGCTTCCCAAAGACCCTACGGTTCAGTCTGGGTCGTTGACTATTGATACGATCTCTCCAGATAAAATGAGTATCTACCAAGACACCCAGAAGGCAATCATTGATTGGAATAACTTTAATATTGACACCAATGAACATGTTGATTTCCAACTTTCGGCAGGAGGG
>NZYH01000086.1 GCA_002697825.1 Nitrospina sp.
CCTATTAAATGAAAAAGAAATCACCCGGGCTATAAGTAGAATTTCGCATGAAATCCTTGAGCGAAATAAGGGCGCCGAAAATATTGCATTGATAGGAATTCGTACCCGTGGGGTTACTGTTTCCAATCGTCTCAAACAAAAGATTAACGATATAGAAAACGCGGATGTAGCTGTTGGAGCTTTGGATATTACCCTTTATAGAGACGATGTTGGAACGGGCCTACAAAAACCACAACTCAAAAAAACCGAAATCACATTTGCTCTGGAAGGAAAGCATGTGGTTCTTTGTGATGACGTATTATTTACAGGAAGAACCATTCGCGCTGCGATCGATGCCTTAATGGATTTTGGCCGACCGGCTTCCGTACAACTGGCCGTTTTGATAGATCGAGGCCACCGTGAGTTGCCCATTAGACCCGATTATGTGGGAAAAAATATTCCGACCCCAAAGTCCAAGCGAGTCCAGGTCCACTTAAAAGAAATTGATAAAGAAGATAAGGTCATTATTATACAGGAGCCTGAAAAATGACCGAGACNGCNACCCTAAGTCATCAAGATATAATCACGACGAAAGACCTNGACGCAAATGATATAGANACNATCCTGGATACGGCGGATTCTTTTAANGAAATTTCTACACGGGCTATNAANAANGTACCNACTCTCAGNGGNCGNACCATCATAAACCTATTCTTTGAACCNAGNACNCGNACNCGAACNTCATTTGAAATTGCNGGNAAAAGGTTGAGCGCCGATGTNATCAATATNTCCGGNGCNGGAAGCAGTATAGTTAAAGGCGANAGCCTGATNGATACNGCNAAAAANCTCGAGGCAATGAGTCCCGACATCCTTGTTGTCAGGCANAATTGNTCTGGAGCNCCNTCTCTTATCTCTGAGTTTGTAAATTGTCCCGTGATCAATGCAGGCGATGGAATGCACGAGCATCCCACCCAATNCCTTCTCGATTTGCTAACCATCCGCGAGCATAAAGGAANCTTAAAAGGTTTAAAGGTCTCCATTGTNGGNGACATCGCNCACAGCCGGGTTGCAAGNTCCAATATTCAGGCAATGCAAACCATGGGAATGAAGGTAAAAGTTGTCGCCCCGCCTACCCTTATCCCTGTGGAAATAGAAAAAATGGGGGTGGATGTTTGCTATGACCTAGGACAAGGAATTAAAGATGCGGATGTCATAATGATTCTTCGAATTCAACTGGAAAGACAAAACCAAGGTCTGTTATCAAGTTTAAGGGAATACTCGAACTACTTTTGTCTTACAGNAAATCATTTGGCCAATGTAAGTGATGATATTTTGATTATTCATCCGGGACCTGTGAACCGAGGCATTGAGATTTCTTTAGATGTATTGGAAGGACCTCGGTCTCTGATATTGAATCAAGTAACCAATGGAGTCGCGGTAAGGATGGCTCTTTTTTATCTCCTTTTAGGTGAGAGCGATGCGAACTCTAATTAAANACGGTCACCTCATTGATCCAGCCAATAAAAGAAATGGCAAATTTGATGTACTCATTAATAAAGGGAAAATCGAAGCCGTAGAACCCAGTGGNAAATTAAAAGATATAGCTGATTCTAAGACTATAGATGCCAAAGGGGCAATTGTAGCGCCCGGGTTTTGTGACATGCATGTCCATTTCAGGGAACCGGGTCATGAATATAAGGAAACTATACAAACAGGCAGCGAATCAGCCGCCGCCGGAGGATTTACTACCGTTGCCGTAATGCCCAACACCTCTCCTGTAAATGACAACCGTTCTGTCACTGATTTTATTCTAACTCAGGCAAAAGAAACTTCCAGCATCAACATATTACCCATTGGAGCTATTACTAAAGGGTTAAAAGGTGAGGCACTTTCGGATATGGGTGAGCTTAAGGAGGCGGGTTGTATCGGTTATTCTGATGATGGCAGGCCCGTCAGTGACAGTGAGATTATGCGCCGTGCCCTGGAATACAGCAAAATGTTTGGTCTGCCCTGTATTCAACACAGTGAAGTCCTTGAGTTGACCGAGGGCGGCAGCATGAATGAGGGAGTGGTCTCTACAGAACTCGGGCTAAAAGGAATGCCCACAGAAGCCGAAGATATCATGGTCCATCGAGATATATCCCTACTACCAAAAACCGGTGGCAGATTGCATGTTGCCCACATCAGTAGTGGAGGTTCTGTAGAACTCGTCCGCCAGGCTAAAGCAAAGGGATTACCCGTTACCTGTGAAGTTGCCCCTCATCATTTCACCCTGACCCATGAGGAATGCAGGGGCTACAACACAAACGCAAAAATGAGTCCACCTTTAAGGACTGATTCCGATTTAGAGTTAATTCAGGAAGGTATGCGAGACGGAACCATTGATATNATAGCAACAGATCATGCCCCGCATGATTTGGTTGATAAACAGGTTGAATTCAGCAAAGCGTGCTTTGGTATCGTTGGCTTAGAAACCGCCCTTCCATTGACTTTAAAAATGGTGGATAAAAAAATCATTTCGCTGGAGAAGGCCATTGATATGCTCACGTTGCAACCCAATCGCATTTTTGGACTGGATAAAGGAACGCTAGGGATCGGTAAAGTTGCTGACATTNCCTTNTTTGATGATAAAGAGGAATATTCTATAGATCCTAGTAAGTTTAAATCTCGAAGCAAAAACTCTCCTTATGCGGGTTGGAAGGTGAGAGGAAAAATTCTTCATACTCTTGTTAATGGTAAAACGGTATTTAAAGCTAACTAACTTCATTATTATTTTTTCTAGATACAATAATAAAATATGAAAGCCATTTTAGCCCTTGCTGATGGGAAAATTTATGAGGGAGAACATTTTGGTGCCGAAAATGAAGTCGAAGCTGAAATAGTTTTTAACACAAGCATGTCGGGTTACCAGGAAATTATTACGGACCCATCCTATTGTGGGCAAATGGTCATTATGACCTACCCTTTAATTGGAAACTATGGAATCAACCCAGAGGATTTTGAATCAGACCGNCCCTATTTATCAGGATTTATAATTAAAGAATTAAGTAGTGTGCAAAGTAACTGGCGGTCACGCGGAAGTTTGGAAGAATTTTTAAGAGAAAATAATGTATTCGGTATTCAGGGTATCGATACCCGGGCACTGACCCGTCGAATTCGTGATAAAGGCGCACAGCAAGCCGTTCTTTCGACAAACACGGCTGACCCGCAAAAATTAATTGAAAAGGCCCGTAATTCTCCGAGTTTAATAGGGCAGGACTTGGTCAAGGAAGTGACCTGTAAAAAAGCCTATGAGTGGAATGAAGGTCAATGGGTGATTCAAAAAGGTCAAACTCAATTAGAGATAANTAAAGATCGTCCGTACAAAGTCTTGGTCTATGATTTTGGTGTTAAGAGAAATATTTTAAGAAAATTGACCCGGGCGGGTTGCAAAGTAAAAGTGATTCCTGCAAAAACACCGGCAGAAGACGTCCTGGCTGAAAAACCCGATGGTGTATTTCTTTCAAATGGCCCGGGTGACCCCGCTGCCGTAACTTATGCTATCAAAAATGTTAAAGCCCTGATGGGAAAGGTCCCCGTATTTGGTATCTGCCTCGGCCACCAGATACTAAGCCTGGCATTGAATGCTACTACTTATAAGTTGAGGTTTGGCCATCACGGAGGAAACCAACCCATAATGGATTCAAAATCCGGAAAAGTTGAGATCACATCCCAAAATCATGGCTTTGCTGTTAAACAAAATTCACTTCAAGGTAACGTAGAAATCACATCAACAAATCTGAATGATGACACCGTGGAGGGTATTGAACATAAAGATTGGCCNATATTTTCNGTCCANTATCATCCCGAAGCATCACCGGGNCCTCATGACTCCGATTATTTATTCGATAAATTTGCTGGTCTTATGAAGGCTGCGAATTAATGCTTCGAGATATNTTAGACGATCATTTAGAGTTCGCTGCCAAATCAATTCCCTCGGACCAGATTTTAGAAGCCAAAAAATATTATCAGAAAGAAACTGGGGAAATTTTTGAAGATGACAAATCCTATAATACAAGAATGGCATTATTCTTGGAATGGTATTTGTTCAGCAATTACATCACCGAGAAATCAAAAACTGTTCTTGAAGTTCTCATTTCTGAACACCATGAAACATGGCCTACCGAAAAACTAGAAGTCATTCAAAGTATTACCAAGACTATCCACGGCTTATTTCTTATAAAAAAAATTAAAGATCAAGAAGTAAAAGTGTTAAATCTTTTCACGGATGAAGCATATATCGTGCAAGAAAAAGAATCTCGCTTGATTTTCAGGAAAAACGATCTTTTTCAAGGCAGAATTATTTGTTTTGAAGAGCAGTTTTACTTTACAGGTAATTATTGCTTCCATCCCAAAGAAACCCATAAATATATTAAACCAAAAATAAAAGTTATACAGAGGATCCAAAACCAGTATAAAAAAGAACTTAAAAAAAATGAGAAATTACTTCTTAAGGAGAATAAGAAACTAGTAAAACAAGAAGCCAAAATTGAGAAGTTGAATGAAAAAATAAGTAATGCCGGNACTGAGAATACGAAGTTAAATCAAAAGTTATCAGNTTTACATGAAAGGAAGAATGACATAAATAAAGGAATAAAGGATTTGGAAAAAGAAATTCATGTTTTAAAGCATGAGAAAATTCATATTGAAGGCAATCAACAAATTAATANACTAATAAATAAATTGGCTTATATGAATTTGAAGTGGGAACGCTCTCGCCAAATTAACATTACTGATATATACAACAATTAATGCCTAAACGAACTGATATTAAGAAAATTTTACTGATTGGATCTGGCCCCATCATTATTGGGCAGGCCTGCGAATTTGATTATTCGGGTACTCAAGCTTGTAAATCTTTAAAGGAAGAAGGTTATGAAATAGTTCTCGTAAATAGTAATCCTGCCACAATAATGACTGACCCTGAGTTTGCAGATCTGACCTATATAGAACCTGTCACACCCGAAGTGGTAGAAAAAATTATTGAACGAGATAGACCCGATGCTCTCCTTCCAACTATGGGAGGTCAAACTGCTTTAAATACGGCTCTTGCTGTTGCAGAGAGGGGTATCCTGGATAAATACAATGTCGAATTGATTGGTGCAAAAGTCGATTCAATCAAAAAAGCAGAGGATAGGAACCTATTTAAAAAAGCCATGGTCAAAATTGGCCAAAAGGTACCCCCTAGCGGTCATGCCGTTTCAATCGAAGAGGCCTGGAGTATTGTGGAAGAAACAGGCTTCCCTGCAATTATTCGTCCCTCATTTACGCTGGGGGGNACGGGAGGCAGTATTGCGTATTCCAAAAAAGAATTTGTTCCCCTGGTAGAGCATGCCTTAANTTCCAGCCCTGTAAAACAAGTTCTTATTGAAAAATCACTATTGGGATGGAAAGAATTTGAACTCGAAGTAATGCGCGACCTCAATGACAATGTCGTCATCATTTGTTCAATTGAAAATTTTGATCCCATGGGAATTCATACCGGGGATAGCATTACAGTAGCCCCTGCCCAAACGCTTACCGACAAAGAATATCAAATCATGCGTAATGCAGCCATCGATATCATTAGAGAGATTGGAGTGGATACGGGAGGCTCGAATATTCAATTTGCCATGGACCCTGAAACCGGAGAGATGATTGTAATTGAAATGAATCCCAGGGTTTCACGCAGCTCAGCCTTAGCATCCAAGGCTACAGGTTTTCCTATTGCAAAAATTGCTGCAAAATTAGCTGTGGGATATTCGTTGGATGAAATTAAAAATGATATTACTCGTGTGACACCGGCATCTTTTGAGCCAACCCTGGATTATTGTGTTGTTAAAATCCCTAGGTTTACCTTCGAAAAATTTCAACAAGCAGAACCTGTTCTCACAACTCAAATGAAATCTGTTGGGGAAGTAATGTCCATAGGACGGACGTTTAAAGAAGCACTGCAAAAATCCATCCGATCAATGGAAATTGGTAGTTACGGATTCGAAGAAAATTTTCAGTTCAAGCTGAACAATGCTGGATTATCGGAAGAAATGCAAAAAGAGAAACTTATTGAAGCACTATCAATTCCTTTTTCAGATAGATTATGGCAAGTGGCAGCCGCATTACGTCGTGGTATTGAAATTGAAAAACTATATAAACTAACAGGCATAGATCCATGGTTCCTTGATAATTTAAAAAGAATTATTGAATTAGAACTGGAAATTAAAAGTTTAAACTCAATTGATTCTCTCGATCAGAAGATGCTTTATAAAGCAAAAGAATACGGGTTTTCGGATATTTTTCTTGCTGGAGTTTTAAATTGCTCTGAACAGGAAATACGTGAAAGAAGGATTGCATTTAACATTTTCCCTACCTACAAAAGAGTAGATACGTGTGGTGCAGAGTTTGAAGCCTTTACACCATATTTATATTCTACTTACGAAGAAGAGTGTGAAGCCAATCCAACTAAAAAGAAAAAAATAATGATTTTAGGCGGTGGACCCAACAGAATTGGCCAAGGAATCGAGTTTGATTATTGTTGTGTTCATGCTTCATTTGCACTTAAAGAAGATGGTTTTGAGACTATCATGGTCAACTGTAACCCAGAAACTGTGAGTACAGATTATGACACATCAGATCGNTTATATTTTGAGCCAGTAACACTTGAAGATGTCCTTCATATCATNCGTGTTGAGAAACCCACTGGGATTATTGTTCAATTGGGCGGCCAAACACCTCTAAAGCTTTCCTTATCTTTACTTAATGAAGGAGCTCCAATTATTGGAACCAGCCCTATTGACATTGATAGAGCNGAAAATAGAGAACTCTTTAAGCAAGTTTTAGAAAAACTTGGACTCAAACAAACCTCAAATGGTATTGCATTTTCATATAAAGAAGCCAAAGAAATAGCAAATACTATTGGATATCCTGTCGTTGTCCGTCCTTCTTATGTATTAGGCGGACGGGCGATGGAAATTGTATACAATCAAAGTCGCCTGGATTACTACATGCAGCATGCCGTCCAAGCCTCTCCAGAACACCCAGTTCTTATCGATAAATTTTTAGAAAATGCCATAGAATTTGACGTGGATGCTNTCTCAGATGGTACCGATGTCGTCATAGCTGGAGTGATGGAGCATATAGAAGAAGCTGGTATTCACTCTGGGGATAGTGCCTGCTCCCTTCCTGCTATTTCTCTCCCAGCTGAAATAATTGAAGAAATGAAAAATCAAACNCAAGCTTTAGCCAAAGAGCTTAAGGTCATAGGTTTGATTAATATTCAATTTGCCGTACAAAATAGTGAAATATTTATTATCGAAGTNAATCCTCGGGCATCACGCACCATTCCTTTTGTTAGCAAATCCATTGGAGTACCTCTCGCAAAAATTGCAGCACGNGTCATGGCTGGAAAAAGTCTAAAGGAAATTGGTTTCACAGAAGAAGTACAGCCAACCCATATTTCAGTAAAAGAATCGGTATTTCCTTTTAATAAATTTTCTGACGTAGATATTTTGCTCGGCCCAGAGATGAAATCAACAGGGGAAGTCATGGGTATAGATAAAACCTTTGGCAGAGCATTTGCTAAATCCCAATTNGCAACAGGCGTTAAACTTCCCCTAAAAGGAACTGCCTTTATAAGTGTAAAAGATTCGGACAAACCAAAAGCAGNTACAATTGCTAAAGGACTTAGGGAGCTTGGNTATAAAATTCTGGCAACTGCAGGAACAGCAGATTCCCTTAAAAAGGCTGGGNTTGAAATAGATTTAATTAACAAGGTAAAAGAAGGTTCTCCACACTGTGTTGAAATGATTGAATCAAAAAAAATAGACTTGGTTATAAATACAACTTTTGGTGAACAAGCAATTGAAGATTCTTTTTCACTAAGAAGAAGTTCCTTGAATCAAAATTTACCTTACTGCACAACAATTGCCGGGGCTTATGCTTTATTGGGGGGCCTAAAAGCNATGAAAGAAGAGAGTCTTGGTATTACGGCAATACAGGAATACAACATTTCATAAATTTTACAAAATTTACTCTTATATTTCNCACCTTTCATCAAACCTTAAAANNTAAGTCTNTTTAATTNAATTACTCTTTTCAAAGGAACGCACAACATTCCCCGGCATAAAATCTTTTCCTACAATAGTCATTGCCCTTGAAAAACCAAGCATGCTATCGGTAATCTGAATAACACCCATCTTGACATAAATATCNCCTAAATCATTNTCTGTCAGAGGGTCATTTAAACCCAACCCAAGAGAAAAAACGCGATATTTATCACCNACCTCAACNCCATTTTGTTTNCCTAAATTTATTAGCACATCCTTATTTTTTACCGAAATAATATCTCCTTCAAGAGCAAAGCCCTGGAGCCTATCATTAACATATGAAACTATATTTTTACTAAGGAGGGTTAGAGCTAAATTCATTGAACTAGTCTCTTCTTTACTCCACTTATCATGATGAAGGTCTATTTCTTCTGAGAAAGGGCGTCGGCCTGCGTTGGATGTAGATTTAAAAATTTTCTCTTCAATCACTCTACCCGTCTTATTTTGAATAAGCTGTATCTTGGCATCTATTTCGGCACTCTCACTATTTTGTTTTTTCGAAAAAGCACTATCAGATTTTGAGGACACATTTGCACCAGTGTCAAATTTTAGGACCTCCCCTCTTATTTGATAAAAACTTGCTTTCTGGGGTATTCTTCCTAGTCGAACCGGCCAAGGCACTGGATCTGTTTTCTTGGGTGGCATTTGTTTGGGGATTTTATCGATTGTATTATCTGTAGAATCTTGAATAGGAAGTATACCCATAATATTCTCACCGCTTATAAATTTTACGCTTGGGATACTGTCATTTATATTAGGAATTCGATCGTANAATCGACCATCTTTAGAATAATTAAATCTGTTTGGACGAGAATTATTTAAAGAAGAACTACTGGCAGANGAACCCATCATATTTAGTTCATTTCTCAATAATGAACCTGATGTTTCAGGAGGACTAATACTTTTATCAGGTAATAAATAAACTTGTTTTTCCTGGGCCAATTGGTTTTTCAAATGGATTGTTAAAATTTTTCCTGGGCTAAATTTTTTATTCCATTTTGGAGGATCCTTAAGTTCCGTTACTANGATTTTATGTTTTTCATCAGCAAAAGCTTTGCTATTAAAAAAACAGAAAAAAAAGATAATTAGCAGGAATCTGAAATGTGATATTTGAATCATGTCTGAAGAGAGGCTCTCAAAAAATATTTCTATTTGTTTATTAATATATCGTCATTAATTCGCAAATCTTCAGATTTATTGCCTAATTTTCAGAAATTTGGCCTATTTTTATTTGTTTTGTTCCCTTGACCGATTCCAGTTCAAACAGTACAATTCACCGCATGAAAAAAACAGCCCTATTAACTTTATTTTTCTCCTTGTGCTTTCCCTGTATTCTATTTGCAAAGGAGGATGGAATGGTTCTGATTAAATCGGGTTGCTTCATAATGGGTACAAATCAAAATGCTATTTATGAAGACGATGATGATAACTCTCGTGAAAAACCAGCTCATAAAGTATGCCTAGATAGTTTTTACCTTGATACCTATGAATTAACTCAAAAGAAATGGGATGATGTGATGAGTTTCAATCGATCCGTTTTTCATCATCCCGACCAGCCCATTACACATATCCATTGGCATGAAGCTAGAACTTATTGCAAGAAGGTTGATAAAAGGTTACCCACTGAAGCAGAATGGGAATATGCNGCTCGAGCAGGTAGCCAAACAAAATTTCCCTGGGGTGATGAAATAGATGATGATCGAATGTGGTATTCCGGAAATTCTCCAAGGCAGATTCCTCATGTAGGCAAGAAAACCCCAAATGCTTGGGGATTACACGACATGATGGGTAATGTTTGGGAATGGGTAGAAGACTGGTTCTCTCTTGATTATTATGTTAATAGCCCACTTAAAAACCCTAAGGGACCTCCGAGGCAAAGCTTTCGTGTTATCCGTGGAGGCTCCTGGATGATTGATGAAGAATACTTACGTGTTACCGCAAGGCATAGAGGGATGTCAGACCCTACCGAGTCTTATTGGGTCGGTGTCCGTTGTGCTAAATCTCCATAGCTTTTTAATACTCCAAGCACCTTGGATAGGAAAGTCGTAAACAAATTATTTAAAAAGCTTTCCCTGAATTTGGGAAATGCTAAATCGGAACTGGATTATAAAAATCATTTCGAACTGCTCATAGCAGTTATTTTAAGCGCACAATCTACAGACAAAACAGTAAACACTGTTACAAAAAAACTCTTTTTAAATGCCCCCACTCCCGAAGATTTTCTACTACTAGGTCAAAGCAAGCTCCAATCAATTATCAAACCCGTTGGTCTTTCACCCACTAAATCTAAAAATATAATCTCCACCTGTAAAATCTTAATAAAGAAATATAAAGGAAAAATTCCTAATAATAGAGAGGAACTCGAATACCTACCAGGTGTCGGTCGAAAAACAGCCAATGTCGTATTAAATGAAGGGTTTGGCTATGCCACCATAGCAGTAGATACCCATGTATTCCGTGTTTCAAATAGAACAGGGTTAGCTATTGGAAAAAACGTTCTAGATACAGAAAAAGAATTACTCCGAGTGACTCCTGAAAAATGGGCTAAAAATGCCCACCGTTATTTAATCCTTCACGGACGTTATGTATGTAAAGCAAGAAGTTTCGATTGCAAGCAATGCGTAATCAATAAAGAATGTGAATATCCTGAGAAGAATTAGTAATAAATGTATTCATCTAAAAAATTGAATAATTTTGATTTAATACTAAATCGACTCAAAAAGATTTTCCCCGAAAATTTTTGTATTGAAACTGTCCACACGCTNCGTACACCTAATAAANTTTATCCTCTTATAAAAATTGTCATTGGNAAAGGAAATTTTCGACGTGCTTTGATTTCAGCTGGAATCCATGGAGATGAACCGGGAGGTATAGAAACTATCTTGAAATNTTTAGAAAATAAATGCTATGACCTGTATAAAGACACGTGGGAGATCACTTTTCTTCCTTGTATTAANCCTTATGGATATGAATTTGGAACCCGCGAAAATCATCAGCAGAAGGATCTAAACAGACTCTTTAAAAATGAAAAACCACCTTTGGAAGTATCTTTTGCACAATCCATATTAGATTCAAAGTTTGATTTGACATTGGAATTGCACGAGGATGATGAAAGTAATGGGTATTATCTTTATCAAAAAGAAACGAATTCAAAATATCAACAATTAGGTATTGAGATCATAAACGCTATCCAAGAAATAATGCCAATAAATACCGATAATGAAATCGANGGTTCAACTGCTCATCAAGGCNTCATTAATAATGACTTGGATCTCTCTAAAATGGATTGGTGGCCAATGGCTTTATATGGAATTTCAAGAGGAGCACAGATAAGCCTGACCCTTGAGGCTGCTACCCAGTATGAATTATCATCTAGGGTAGAAGCTCATTTANTAGGAATAAAAACTGCATTGGAAAAATTTGGATAGAAAAAATAAATCAAGTTATCTTTCAACCGGTTTTGGGGTAAATTACTGGAACAACGATTGGTTCCCCCACCGCTAAAGAATGGATATTCTTATCGGAATTGTAGCTACTTAGCAACCAGAGAGGAATCGTATANATCTCATTACAGATTTCCCACANNGTNTCTCCTTTTTCAACGCTACGAATTGTTAGCTNNCTAATATCGTAATTATTAAAAAANTCTTCCTGAATNCCTTTATGGTATTCCTGNCTTCTTTCTTCGAACTTATCTGGATTAACTTTTTTAAAACTGACCNGGAGTTTATCATGAACTACTATTTTTCCTCTGCCNTTAATTTTGTTNATTTTTTTTAACTCCCTAATGGANAGTAAAGCCCAATCAGCGTAATGACTCAAGGTTTCATCGAAATCAACAGTTATGGTTCCTACGCTCTCTTGTTTCTCNGACGAAAACGATACTGGCATAAATGCTGGTCTATTTTTATTTAACCTTCCTGAATTTTTTGAATTTTCAACNATCTTTAAAGTCTCTCCAGAAATTGAATCCCGAGGTTTAATTTCACTTTTACCTTCCATTAAAGATTTTTTAGTCTGGACATTATCAACTTTTATTTTTGAGTCTTTTGTTGACCTCTTATGATCAATTTTCAGGGTAGAGTTGGTGTTTTTTGCTATCAAAATTTTTTGGCCGGGATAAAGCGCATTGGGGTCCTTCATACGATTTAAGCTTGTCAAATGAATCACATCTGTATCAAAACGCTTTGCNATTTTGGACAAATTATCATTTNTTCGNACNCGATAATAATTTTCATGAANNNGNTCTTGCTNTNTTTCAAGTTTTGCTAATNGAACAGANGGTCCAATTTGAGGCACCTTAATTCTTTGATTTGGATAAAGNGAGTTTGGGTTCTTAATCCGATTAATCTTAGCAAGATAACGGGCATCTGTTCTAAAACGTTTGGCGATTTTTGAAAGATTATCATTTCTCCTAATTCGATAAAAAACTAGTGNNCGATCTTCAGAGGNATAATTTANAAGACGAAAACTTGGTCGCGATTTTCCTTTTGGTAATTGTAAAACTTGNCCAATATAAATTCTGTTCCTTCTCCCAATATTATTATATAGCTTTAGAGATCTTACACTGGTNCCGAATCTAATTGCGACCCCAGAAAGGGTATCACCACGTCTAACGGTGTACCATTTTGATCTTAGTTGTCCTGAGTAAAGNNCTNTTTGAGGTATTTTTTTGTANTGAGCTTGAAGGTTATTGAATTTCCTTTCGGGAGCTTGGAATATATATCCNTTNGGAATTCGTTTCTCACCATTAAGAACGGGACGTCTTAATGAAGGNTTAGACTCAGCAATTTCTTTGCGGGTCATTTCAAAATATTTCATTGCAGTATTTACATCAATATAATTAGGAAGTCTCATTGAAACTCTTTGAAGCGGATTTTTTATACTGAGATTTGGGAAATATTTATTTTGGTTTTGAACAACATGAAGGGCAGCAAGAAACTCTGCATAAAAATTCCTAGAAGCAAATCCAAAGGTGCGACTTTTGTAATTCTTTACTATTTTAACGATATCAGAACCATGTCGTTTCTGTGCTCGCTTTATACCCTGAAGTCCATGATTGTAAGCTGTAATAGCTAATGGCCATGATTTAACTACTTCAAAATTCTTTTTTAACAACTTAGCAGCACCATGTGAAGCAAGAATTGGATCTCTCCTCTCATCAACATCGTAACCAACCCTCATAAATAATCTACCCGTCCCACGGGTAAACTGCCAAATTCCTGCTGCACCAGCACTCGAGTATGCACCAAGCTGAAAAGATGATTCTACATGTGGTAAAACTCTCAACTCTTCAGGCAGTTTGTTTATCTTTAAAATTCTAATAATTTCGTTCATATATAGCCCGGAACTCTCTATTCCTGTTTTAAATCTATCTTTGAGCCCGTATTGAACCCGAATTCTGCGGGACGCTTTACGAAAATCTTTTTGTACAAGTTTATAAATTCTAAGATCTTCACCTTTTAAGGAAGATTTATTCTTAGTTTTAGCTATCCGTTTTAATATTTTTTTGTATTTTGTTCTTTTTTTATCAAGCTTTCTTTCCTTCACTCTACGGGATAAAGGTTTATTTCCCAGATAAACAACTTCATATACAATTCCCAAATTACGCATATCATGAATAACGGCATGCCGAGTAGAGTATTCAGAATAAATCTTTATCCAGAAATCAACTTCGGCAGTGAGGCCGGGGGGCGTGCTGAATTTATATTTATTTATGGAATTGGTTTTATGAGAAAAACTCGCATGCGCGGTAGAAAAAAATAACGGCAAAACAAAAAAGGCGAGGATCAAAGTAAAACTACGAATCGTCTTGATCAAGTTAAAGCTTTCTATTTTAAGAATATAAAATATTTTTTCTGGTTAAAGCTGATCGACGGGTATGTGGTTAGAACACATAACGCATTGTTTTGTAAGGTTATCAGAGGGGCTACTTTAGGTCAAGGCGAAATCGAATGATTTTTCTTAGTTAATTCAAATATTTCAACTTATTTGCTAATTTGGCTTGTGCGAATCGGGATAATTTTTATTAAGTTGATATACCCATGCCAAAAGCTCTGCCACCACTTTGTACAAAGATTCCGGTACCTCTCTCCCTACATCTATTTCCGAGAGAAGATTGAGTAAATCTTTATCTTTCCGGATAGGAATATTTCTTTCCTGTGCGATTTCAATTATCTTCTCGGCCACCCAACCTTCACCTTTAGCTGTAATTTTAGGAGCTGAATTAATCTCCTTTTGATATTGAAGGGAAATAGCCGATTTAACTTTATAAGGTTTATTTTTGATCATGTTTTGACATTTAATAGGGATGTGTTTTTGCTAACAAGAAGTTCAATCAAATTGTCTTTAATTGGGAGGACCTGTTCTTCTTTTAAACATTCTACGGATGTGGTAAGACCATTTATTTTCATCCTTTCCTCGAATTCAGATGCACTATTACGAACAAATTCAGCAATATCCTCTCTATCCACATCCATTCGAACTTCCATACTATTTAAACCTACTTTTACATTGATTTTAATGTTGCCAAGTGATGAAAGTTCCAAATAAAAAGCCAGACTATAAGATTCTTTATCACTATTTTCACCACTTTTATTTTCAGGCAAATCTTTTCGAATGAAAAGATTAATCGTTTTCTCATTTGGACAAATTGGATTGGGTATTTGCAATACCAATGGTTGGCTTTCCTGGTTAGAGATCCTTGTAGAAAGTTGATTCAATTCGATATTATCAACAGAAACTTTTATTTTTTGTTGAAATTCAGTTAGTTGTCGTATTCGGTTTTGGTTAGAGTTTTTTCTAATAGAGTTTTCTAAAATCTGGTTTAATTCCAATAATTGACCTTTTAAATCTTTACCAAGCTCCAATTTGTTTTTTGAATTCTCTGGGTACAACAATAGTTGTTTTACCTTGCCTTCATAACCGATACCCGATATATCAACTTGCCTTTTAATATTAAATTCTTTAGGAAGAGAATCAGGTTTAGGCGTTAAGATTTTAAGTGTTTCACGTATTCGCTCTATAAGTTCTTGTTTAATAGGAATATTTTTTAAAACTGCAGACTCCAAAACTTCCCGTCGCAATTCTCCAATTAATTCTCCAAGTGGTTTTCTCGTAAGCAAGTAAGGCTTTATTAAATCTAAATCAATTATTTTGGAATTTCCTGGAGAATCCTGCAGAACATAACTCTTACTATTATCAATTTGTTGAGGTTGGAGTTGAATCGTTGAGGTAATTCTTTCTTGTTTTGCTGGATAATCAATAGCTGACGTTTTAATATCTTTACCATTTTGAATAAATTTTCTTGGGGGATCGAGCAAAATCGGCCTCAATCCATTTGCAATTTTTTCAAATTTAATACGAACATTTTCACCAGGGTGATATAGATTGGCATTTTCTGACCTTACAAAAAATTTTTGGTCCTCAAACTGAACTGACAATAAATTTAAATTATTTGCACGAATTATTTTAACGGGAATAATATTATTAGCTGGAAGTTTTAAATTCTTAAAGCTTGCAAAATTCAATTTTCCAGGGGTTAATCTTCTTGGAATTTTTCGAATGGATCTATCTTCTTGAGTTTCATTATCTGATGGCGGGGTCAGACTTATAACTGGAGGAGGATTAATATTTTTTTTATTCAGATTGGAATTATTACCAATTTTAAAAGGGGCCTCAATTTTTGTAAGGACGGGCAATGAATGGTTTTCCGCTTTGAGGCTTGTATTAACAGAAACATTTTCACGAGGTAGTAAATTTGATTCGCTGTTTTTTTCAAATCTTATAACTTCAGGTTTGATTTTTCGTGAAAAATTTGTAGTGTAGCCCGCTTCTTGGATTTTTTGGGCTGTTGGTGGAATCAATTTTAAAACTGGCGAAGGGTTTAGTTTTTCAACTTTCGCATAAATTTTACTACCAGGTTTAAATAAANACCTTTCTTTTGNAACAGANGAATTGCCTTCTTTTTTGTGGCTGACTTCTGANANTTCTGCAANCATTTTTTGACCACCAAATGAAATCGCAACCNTTTTTTNAGGAAGAANCTTTATAATTTNCCCCTGTAAAAGTTTACCCGGCTGTAAATTNTTTGTTAGGCCAATATCAATNAGGGAGGNTTTTTCTCCTGATAAAATTTTTATCACCTTATTAACAAGGTTATCTAATTGTAGGGTTGGAATTTCCAAAATATTGTTACCAGAAACCATTAATTAGAAGATTGGGTATTTTGGCAAAAAGATGAGTGCCAATTAGACTTAATGGTATCTTATCGGCTAATGAACGGTGAGGCTTTAAGGCTCTTTGTATTAATTATTGCTAAAAAGGATTACTAGGAGAGATTAGGCTCGAATATTTATTTTCGCCCCCTGATTAATCTCCGGAGGTATTGGGGAATTTTCTGACTCAAAGCTTTCTTCTTCCTGATCATCATGTTTTTTTTGTATTCGAACTCTTTTTTTTGATCGCGTTTTAGGATCTGTTTCCTCAACAAAATAAGTGATATTCGTTTCATGAACTTGGTTGCGTTTCATTTCATCTACAACTTCGCGCTCCTTATTCAACTGCTGTGCAGTAACGTTGCCTATAGACTGAGTGGTCTGTTGAACTTTTTCTGTGTGGGTACCCATTTGTAAAACTTGCTGGGTATTAACTTGGGGCGTTGTAGGCATCACTATAACCGTTAGAATTTATTGATCAGGATATAACCAATTATAAATGATTTTCAATTAACCAGCACTACCTTATTTAATAATAAAGCTAGAGAATAATACATCCGTAACCGTTCCGGTACCAGTTAATAGCAATGTATTAGTAGCCATAATAATTTCTTTTTTTATTCTTTCCTTGATATTGGATCTATCANTTTTAAAATCACTGGAGCGTTTTCTTCTTAAAATTTCATAGATCTTTTTCCTTACTAAAGGACGCACCCGATCTATTTCTTTATGTAAGGCACTATTACTCAATAAAAGATTTGCAGAAAGCGATATAAATTTCCCTGTTTCTTTGCCATTTTCACGAATTGGAACGAAAAACGGGTCTAACTTATAAATATTAACTTTTTCAATATCAACCGCTTCTTTTTCTTCTTCTATAACTTCTTCTTCANCTTTTTCTTCCTTAGCTGNAGTCACTTCTTCGGGTTTAGAGTTCATAATATAAACCCCTACNCCAATAACAAGAATTAAAAAAACGGCCCCCCCTCCAAATATCATTAGAAGTTTTTTATTAGATAATATCCCCTGAATTTTACCTTTTAGACCAGGTGCTCCTGCCGATTCATCTTCTTTTCCAGTATCATCTAAACTTGCTTCTAAATTTGCTTTCTCATCNTCGGTNAGANCTTGTCCTTCTTCTTGATCTTCAGCCATGGCTAAATTCCATAAAATTAATAAATTTCATCTAATCCTTCTACGGATTTNGGCAAGTGGAACTCAATACTAAGGAGTTATTTTTGAAATATTTTTTGAGGCTAATAAACAAAGACTTGTATGTAAATTAATTACTTGTGTTTTTAGATGCTTTTTATCCCTAGAGTTTTCCAGTATTAAATCAGCATATTTGATTTTTTCTTCATTCGGCATTTGATTCTTAAGCCTGGCAACTATCTCTTCATGATTCCATTTGCCTCGAGAAAGAATTCTTTGAATTCTAATTTTTTCATCGGCATTTATCACGATTACCTTATCCATTTCCTTATGGTTTCCTGATTCTATCAATAAAGCCGCGTCCACTATTACCAATGCTTTCGGATTCTTTTTACAAATGGCTTTATAGTTAAGTTTTTCAAATTCAAATACCTTTGGATGAAGAATGCTCTCAAGTTTTTCTCTTTTTTTAGAATCACCAAAAATTAATTGACCCAGCTTATTCCTTTTAAGATTCCCTGATTTATCAATAATATCTTTACCAAAAATATCTGCGATTTCTCTCAACGCTGGCTGACCAGGTTCCACCAATTTTCGGCAAATAAGATCTGCATCAATAATAAANGCACCCAAATCATGAAAAAAAGATGAAGCTAATGATTTTCCGGAACCCATCCCACCTGTAAGCCCCACCAATAATGACAAATCACTCTCCAATCACCTAAAGGTCGCTAAAGATTCTCTATTAAAGATAAATAAAGTCGCATTATTTTGAGTGTTATTGGGCCAGGCTTTCCATTTCCAATTGGATGATTATCCAATATTGAAACAGGCATTATTTTTTTGACTGTACCTGATAAAAATATTTCATCAGCCTTAAAAAGCTCTTCTCCGGGCCATTTGCCTTCTTCTAAAGCTATACCATTTTCTTGCGCCAGTTGTATTATTTTCTCGCGAGTTATTCCGGAAAGAATTCCACAATCCTTTTCAGGAGTTAAAATTTGCTCATCTTTTACAAAAAATAGGTTGCTGGTAGTACCCTCTGTCAACTGCCCCCAGGGATTCACCATTATTGCATCATTAGCCCCGAGTTTTTGAGCTTCCATTCTTGCCAAAATATTATTCAGATAATTTCCCGTNTTTACTGCTGGATTCAAGGAATCACGGGAATTCCTTTTTATCGATACCAAAGAAACTGAAATTCCTTTTTCATAAATTTCTTCAGNTATTTGNGGGATACTCTTAACAAAAATAATTATATTTGGATTGAAACAAGATGAAGGATCAATATCTAATTCGCCCTCCCCTCTGGTAACAATGATTCGGATATATGACTCAGAATTACCTGCGGCAATTAATGTTTTTTGAATTTGTTCTTTTATCCATTCTGCCTTACGTGGAATTTTCAAGGAAATACCTGATGCTGATGCGTTTAGCCTTATTAAATGCTCATCTAGAAAACAAGGCTTGCCCTTATTTGTACAAATAACCTCATAAATACTGTCACCAAATAAAAAACCGTGATCTAAAATAGAAATAAACGCTTCATCATGAATATCGCCATTTATATTTATTTTAGTTGTCATAAAATCTTATAGTAAGGAAGTGAAAATATGCGGTCTATTTCTTTTCAACAGATTTAATAATATCGTTTAATTTTTGTAAATCTTCAGTTGAATACTCATCTAATGGCTTGTCCTCGGAATTGAATTGTTTTTCCATACTTGGAAGTTTTTCCTTTAGATCCTGTAATTTATCAGCCATATTATCCAGGTTTATAAGTTCATCTACTTTTTCTTTAGCCTCATCAATATNTAAATTATCTAATTTTCCTCTGATGTCGANAGAAGCTGANTTTTGATTTATAAGNTGTAAAACTTTGGCTAAATAGGGNGCTGTTTGAGAGTCTTGAGTCAATTTCTGGCTGATNTTAGGGAAAAACTGNANTGGATATATAATAGCAACNATTANAATTAATCCCTTTCCAAANCCCACAANCCCNCCAATTAANCGGTCNAATATNGATAATTTAGTTGCTGANATTATCATGCTTCGAAATACACGACCTATTAGTGAAATAATAATTGCTGTAAAAATATAAATCGCAATAAATGCTATTAATTTTGCTATGGCCTTACTTGGAATAATTTCTATAAAAACTTGAGCAAAACTTTGCTGATAGTGAGCGGCCATAAGATAGCCACCCAAATAAGATAATAATGAAAATATTTCTTTCACCAATCCTTTGAACAAAGAAAGGACTACGCTTAGACCTAATATAGAAAACACAATAATGTCAAAAGTAGTCATATATTANCTAAGGNTTTGGTGNGAAATTTTTTTGNAAAATTTTTNCAGAATAAGTTTAAAAGACGANGTNAATATTTCCTTATTGCTCTGAATCATATATGGNAAGGNNGCCCAATCANAATACTTACCCTCACTNATTTCATTTCTATTAATAGTAATAGANGCATTTGTTTTGCAAACATAGANCTGAACATGTTCTTGATAGGTTTCCTTACANGCTTTTATTTTTGCCAATGGTTTTAATGATTCTTTAATCCGTAATTCCTCCCACAATTCACGCTCTGCACATTCATCATAAGTTTCACCCGCATCCACATGGCCTGCGGATGAAGTGTCCCAAATTCCTGGGTTCTCATCTTTGGTATTTGATCTTTTTTGCAAAAAAATTTGCTTATTGGAGTTAAAAACAAGGATATGAATAGAACGATGTATTAATTGCTTTTGATGAATTTCCCGTCGGGTAGCCTTTCCGATTACCTGATCTTGCATATTAACAACATCATAAATTTCTTTTTGATCACTGATCGGTGTCNTCTCCTGAAAAGTCTCTAATTTTGTAAATCTGTCCCAGTTAAACTCCTTCTGGCTTTAAATAGCTGAGTTTGCGGGGAAATTCACCTTCTTCACAATAATTATACTGAGCTAGTATTTTAACATCCTCTATCGCTTGTTGAGGTCCCTCAAACTCAACAGTTTTAAAACCTTTATCTGCAATTGCTCCACCTGCCTGCAAAAGNCTCATGACGGATTTAGCATTATATTTTTCGCCAGCCACTAGCATATGAAGTTCACCGTCATATTGACGAGCTATAAGTGATATATAAGTCGAAGGTCTTGCATGAAANCCTAAGGGTTGCGGAACGTTAACTTCTACCCGAATATTTTTAACAAGTTCAGCCAAAATAGCAATTGCGATTTTATCCCCCTCACGCAAAAAGTGTTTACTNAAATGAAAACCAAAATTAACAATATGCCCTAATAGTTCATCTTTATTAACCATTCGAGAAATATTCTGTTTGCACTCACCGTGCCTGATATCATCTTCATGCCTTTCATAAAAATGACAAAGCCAAAGCACTACTTCCAATAGATGTAGTGGCATAGAAACGTACCCTCGAAAATTTCCTAAATCTTCATTATCCTTTTCAAGAGATGTATTTTTTACATAAGTGTCATACTCAGACTGAACGCTATGAATATGCTCCTTAAACATGCGAACAATTTTTTCATCTAATTTAGCCGGGATTAAGGTGCGAAAGTTTTCCACATTATCTGATTTATCAATTTTTGCATCATCGATCATTTTGGCAATTTTTCTATATTTTTGACAGAGATCAATTGCCCGTTCTCGCTCTTCCTTCACTTCGTCATCCATTATATTTTTTGGAAGTCTTTTATTGGATTCGATTTTAAAAAATTCATCGTCAGACCCCCTATCTGATANAATTTCCAAACCATTTAGTTTTCCCGTCCGGATGACCTCATCTTTTAAATTTAAAATCGACCTATTTATAAATTTTAATGTTCGTGTAGCTGCAGTATGAAATTCATCCTTAATTTCTATTGACTCCTTAAGCTTATAATAAGGNTAACGATCCAAAATATGTTTTATATAAAAAGCCGCGATTGCTAGATTTCTAATACAAGCTATATACTCAGAAAAAAAAGACCAGGCCTTGTTTTCTCGCGCCCCATGTTCATCAAGAACACTTTCAAGNNATTCAGACTCTTGCATTAATCTGGAATACATTTTCCGGGAAACCTCACTTTCAGCTTCCACAATATTTGAAAAGTCGATACTCGCTGTAAAAAACAGTTGGCTTGGTTCCTGAACTATATTCAAAAACTCCTGCTCAGATATAATCTGTATAAGTGATTTTGGTTCCATATTCTCGGCCTGACTAGAATGCTATATCTTTAAATATCTACAACCTTATCATAACCAATTGGGGTTTGTTAAAAACTCGAAGATTGTGCCAGCATTTTTTCAGGAAGGTATTTTTGCCAGATTTCAATATGTGATTCTGGACCCGAAGGTATTACAAAAGGGACGAACTGAAANTCGGGTTTGATGGGCTTTTTTTTAAGCTTCATATCTATCTCTAATGGAGTGCGATTCCCTTTTTTTAAATTACAACTTTTGCAAGCCACAACAACATTAGTCCAATTAGTTTTACCCCCTCTAGACTTTGGCATAATATGATCTACAGTCAAAGGTTGATTGGATTTCCCACAATATTGACAGGTGTAATTATCTCGCCTTAAAATATTTTTCTTGCTAAACGCAATACCATTTTTACGACTTCTTTGGACCATCTTTAAAACACGAATTACGGTAGGAATAGCGAAACTAGATGATGGAGTCCTAACACGATAATCAGAGTTATCGAGTTCTTCAGCTCTCCCCCCAAACACCATAATAAGGGCGTGTCTTGCACTGCAAAACTGCAAAGGCTCATAGGAGTAGTTTAATACCAGGCTTTTAAATGAATCCAACATAATTCAAAACCTCAATTTGCCAAATAGTATGGATTAACCCAACCGCTTAGACAAAACATTAAAAAGGATACTCCTTNTGATATAAAGCTGTCAACCGCTTAGAANATTCCAGACCTTTAAAAAATATTACCNNCACCAAGCCTGTTTTGAGGGTCAAGAGTATTCTTGATTTTTTTTAAATCTTCCATATTATTTTTCCCTACCATTTGAAAAAGATATTTCTTTTTTTTCTTTCCTATACCATGCTCAGCAGATACAGTGCCATTCCATGAAAAAATCTTCTTGGCAATGTCATCATATAGAGCTAACGCAAGGTTTTTTTGAGAGGGGCCGGGAAGCAAATTAATATGNAAATGATTATCACCGATATGCCCAAAAATTACATAAGGAAGACCAGTATCAGAAAGCGTTTTCTCATAATATCTCATCATCTCATCAAAATAATTATCAGAGACGGCCATATCTGTTCCAATTTTCTCCCTATTATCTTTGGCATTTTTCTCATTCACAAGAATTGGTATTTGATGCCTGAATTCGTGAAATGCAAGCACATCTTTCTCGTCATGGGCAAACCANGAGTCATCCAAAAGAACATTTTTATCTGTTAAAAACTTTATCCAATTTTCCAACATGAGATTATAATTTTTCTTATCAACAACATCTTCTTCAAAAAATAGTGCCGCTTTAGCATGCATAGGAATATTNGGATATTTTTNCTTTAACATTACCAACGAATACTGATCAAAATATTCTAGCGAACAGGGTGAAACTAAAGAAGTGGACTTTATTTTTCTTGTAAGTTCCCAACAATATTCCTCTTCCTCAAAAAATAATACACCACTTAAAAATGCATCTGGTGTTTTTATTAATCTTAAGCCAACCTTAACAAATATTGCNAGAGTACCCTCAGAACCAATGAATAAATCAAGCCAATCCATTTCCGGTTTGACAAAATAGCCTGCTGTATTTTTACATTTTGGACTTTTATAAATTATTTCCGGAAAAGTAATCTCACTACCATCATTCATAAGAAGTGGTTTTGATATCTTTTGGCCACGCTCTACTAAAACTCTTCTTCCATCAACCAGCACACAGTCAACCGCATTAACAAAATCACGGGTAACACCAAACTTATAGCTTCTGGACCCCGAAGCATTAGTAGCTAGAGTTCCACCAATAGAGGCATTCCATTCTGTGGGATTAGGGGGATAAAACAATGTGGTATGTTTTAAATAATCTTGCAATTGTAATAATGTTGCAGCGGGGCCTATCCATACCTCATTATTGATAACGGGTTCTATTTCATTAAAGTTTTCTAATGAAATAACAACACCTTCAGATGGAATTCTTGATGCCGTCAATCCTGTCCCTGCACCTGCAACTGTTATGAATCGAGAGTCCTTTTTTAAAAAGTCTATAAGTTCATCCACAGTTTCAGGAATAACTACTTCTTCTGCATTACCTCTAGGATAATTCGATGCATCAATTAAATATGGGGCTATACTTTCTGTGTTAGTTTTTCTTATCATTAGATAGCAATCAAATATCTATTGATTATCAATAGATTTTTTCTCATGACTGTCAGCTTCTCCTTCACTCATTTTCTTTCTTTCTGCTTCCATCTTTGGTTGTGAATGGATAAAGTTGGCATATTTAATCATTAGTATTATCATCGCTATTGCAAATATAACCGCTAATATTAAAAATAGATCTTCCACTTTAAATTATTCCCGTTAATTAGAATTAGTTGATTATAACATTACAATCGATTTCTTTGAAATTAAGGGGCATAATGTAACCAAATCAAGCTATAAGTCCTTCAATTGACAGTAGCCCTTATCAATAAGTATTCTTTCAAAATAAAAAATAATATCTTTTAAGGAAAAAATATTGAATAANGATAACTCCTCAAAACAAACAAAGATAATAGATGGTGTCACGTTGAACCTAAGCAAACCAGATACAACCGAACCTGCATGGATTGGNCAAGATGAAGTATTAAAACAAATTCATGCCTGCTGGCTNATAGTGTCCGAAAAAGACCATCCTCTTTCTCCTAGAATCACAGGGATGCCTGGAACCGGAAAAACGACATTGGCAATGGTAGCGGCCAAACAATGCAAACAGCCCTTGTATATCTTTCAATGTACCAGCGATACAAGACCCGAGGATTTATTAGTAACTCCCGTTCTTTCAGAAAAAGGAACCATTTCATATCACGCATCACCTTTAGTATGCGCCATGATAACTGGCGGCATATGTATACTTGACGAAGGTAACAGAATGAACGAAAAAAGTTGGGCTTCTCTTGCACCTTTGCTNGATCACCGTAGATATGTGGAATCTATTATCGCTGGTATTCAGATTCATGCCCATAAAGATTTTCGTGCATGCGTCACTATGAATAATGACGAATCTACCTTTGAGATACCTGATTATATTCTTTCCAGACTCCAACCAACATTGCAGATGAATATGCCCAGTTATGAAGATGAGTTGGAAATTCTGCGATATCATCTTCCATTTTCAGAAGAAGAATTATTAAAAATGACGGTGGATTTTTTACAAAAATCTCATCAGTTGGATTTAGAGTTCTCCCCGAGAGATGGAATACATGTATTGCAATACGCCCTAAAGCGCCTGAGTCAGAAAACGGATCATCCTATCTCTAAAGATCAAGTGTGGAAAGAGTCCATCAGCAAAGTTCTAGGCGAAGAGGCTCTNGATCTAGATAGTTTGGCTGCAAAAAATCAGAGATCCTTGCATGATCAGCATATTCCTATGGGACTAGGTGACTTCTTTTTTAGTGACGATAATCCCTTACATCCCGACAGCGATAAATAGTTAGTTCTATGAATGAAGTTTTAAAGCTTAGTAACAATATTCATATCCTCCCATTAATCCATGGAAGCGGAAGTTTTTCCAGAGAGATTAGAGACCGTATTCTATCCACTAANAGCGATTGTATCGCAGTGGCCTTGCCCCCAGAGTTCCAAAATTCTATAGAAAAAGGCTTAGATTTGCTCCCTCAAATCACACTGAGCGCTCAACTTGAAGAAGATGGTGCTTTAAANTATGTNCCTATTGATCCGAGCCAACCTCTAATAGCTGGCTTNCGAGTTGCAAAACAGGAAGGGATTTCCCGACGATTTATTGACTGGAGCACATCAAACTTTGAGCCCAGAGATATCAATTTTCCAGACACCTTTTCTTTACAAAAAATCACTTATGAAAAATTCTTAAGCACCCTGCTGCTTACATTAAAAAGACCTGAAATAGATTCACAGCATGATCATCGAGTTAGATGGATGGCTTATCAGCTTCATTGCCTCGAAATGGATTTTTCAAATATCCTATTTCTCTGTTCGGTTTTNGATTGGCCGTGGTTGAAAGAGGCATACGANGAACGAAAAAAATATAAAATTCCTGTCACTAATCCAAAAACCCCTGATCTGTTCCGAGTTGATAAAAATACCCTTTTTTTCTCCCTGAGTGAATTTCCATTCATCACTTATTTGTATGAAAAAAAGCGTCAAGACATGCGAGGAGAAGAAAATACCCCGATAGATGGTGTCAAAGAAATTCTACTTCGGGCCCGTGACCTATTCTTAAAAAAAAATAAAATCCGCTACCACAATCTAACTTCGCAAACATTTCAGATTCTTTTACAGTATGTAAGAAATCTTACGCTTATGGAATCCAGGTTATTACCAGATNTATATACNCTGGTAAACTCAGCAAAACAATTTGGAGGNGATCCTTTTGCCATTTCAGTTTTGGAAGCAGCTAGAGATTATCCCTTTGAAGATANTGATACGGAGTCCAGCATCATATCTTTAGGGATTGATCAAGGGCTATTGAACTCAGAAGATGCGAAACCTACCCAAATGAAAAATAGGCTTTCGGAAACTCGGGTTGNGTGGCGCACTCTCAACTTAAAACCAGATCCTGATACACAAGAAAAAGAGAACTGGAAACATAAGTGGGATCCTTATGGCCAATGTTCTTGGCCTNCTGAAGATGAAAAAATAGAAAACCTAAATACTCATGTTCGGGAACAAACAAGGTTTCTCTTAAGCCATGAATTGGCAAGAACAGAAAAATTTACATCTTCAGTTAAGGATGGGATTGATATTCGCGATACCCTTAGACATTGGTATACAGGTGATATTTATGTAAAAGAAATCCCACCATCCCGCGGTGAGGTTGAGATAATCGTTTTCCTTTTCGACCCGGAACCAAATCCAAATCAATATAAATGGCGACAAACCTGGTATGCCGAACATAAGGAAGAATCTACTTTATGCTTTTTTGCTACCGAATATATGGAAAACCTTATTGGGCCTGGAATTGGTCAGGCAACCTATGGGGGCTGTATGATGCTTTTTCCTCCCCGCCCTATACTTGATATCTGGCAAGATCCACGGTTAAAGTTTTCTCAAACTTTGGAAGAGAAACTTTTAGAAGCAGCATTTTTCCATTCACGTGAAAAAAATATCACTTTAGTTTCACCCTGTACCCCACACTTAAAATGGAAGCGATTGGCCCGTCGATATGGTAAAAATATGATTCATTTACCTCTAAAACGTTTTTCCAATCAAACCATAGAGAAAGTTAGAAGGTTTCATGTGTTGAACGGGAAAGACATACGTTCTTACGCAAAACGTTTTATCCAAGATCTATAACAAATGAATTTCAAAATAAGAGAAGCTGTTAAATCAGACATAACAATCCTAGCTAAAAACAATCAAGCTCTCGCTAATGAAACCGAAAACATAAATCTCAACTTGGATACAATTATATCTGGTGTTTCAAATGCATTAGGCAGAGAGGATTGTCATTATTTTGTTGCAGAAATAAATAATAGTCGGTTTGCGACATATTTGATTTTATCATCTATTATATAGTCTTCAAAAACCTCACTAATGCTTAATGCAGAAAAAAAATAAGCAAAAATAATAAATAAACTAAATAAAAATTTGGAAACTGAGTTAGAAAAA
>NZYH01000087.1 GCA_002697825.1 Nitrospina sp.
AATCTGGCTCGATCAACAAGAATTCCCCTCTAACGACCGAGAAACTCTACAAAAAAAACCTGTTGATATTAATTCCCTAGAAGTCGAATTGGCTGATTTGAAGGATCTGGTAGCAACTAACCTTTCTAATGCGCTGGACTATTTGGAAAAGCTTATACCTGGTTTTGATCAAGCGGCAGATTTGTTCCGTACGGGAAACGAGCAGGAAGCAAATAAGTATTACATTCAAATTCTGGATGGAATGGACTGGTTTTCCGAAGTTGTGAATGTTGTTATGAGCTCCGAAGGCGAAGGGCAAGAGCCTGAAAATAGCTTACAGGATTCGGCAAGCCAAATTGACCGATCTTATGAGCCAAATGCTAGAAGCCAATAAGAATCAGGACTGGGTGCTTTTGGCAGATATTTTGGAATATGAAATGATCCCTTTTTACAAAGAATGGCAAACGATCCTTAGCAAATTAAAAAACCCGCATTAATCGCATGTTCAAGCGAATTTAATCCCAACNACATAANCTATTGAATTTAATANGGTAANTTAGTTTTAAGTNAANTTTAGTTCTTGGNAGTTTTTTTNAATAGATATTTTTTAAAAAAATCTTAATTTAAAACTAAAGTTTGGATAATTTTTGCCGATTAAACTAGCGTAGGGCTATAATCTTCTCGGGTTCAGTTAGCTTTAGGGAAGGAATTTTTTCAGCTCTTATATTTTTGTAGAAGTATTTTTAAAAAAGGATTCTTGGCNCCTAATAATCTTATCGGATAAAATTACTAAAGCTTTACCAAATAATTGATTTTTTATTGATAAGAGTTTCAGGTGTCAGGANGCAGCCCCAAGGATTGGGTACCAAAAACTATATGAAACACTATTTGGAAGGGGGATGCAATGTCAGTAATACCAAGCGCACCTATCGATCAGTCAAATGCCAACTCAATAAGAGACTTGGCTCAAGACCAGGCAGGTCTATCACAGCGAGCCAATGAAGCAAAAGAAAAAAGGGAAAATGTAAAACCTGAAACCATAGAGGATCGGGTCGCAATTACTCCGAATGCCTTACAGCAAAATGAGGCAGCGGATAGAAGTCGTGGTGCCGTACCTAAACCTGAGCCAGTTCGAAAGAATGAATTGGCGGAAAAGAACTATGATCAAAATACNGATCAATCNGACAGTGTTANCGAGCAACGTCGGAATGCAGAAAAAGCTGCAAAAGCAGATTTTCGGGAGGGCAATGTTTCGACACAGCCTGTTGTTACTAACGTAGCTAAAGCTGCATCTATTGTTGAACAAAGAGCTGCAACCAGTGCAGCTCTAGAATCAGGTTTTGAAACAGGTAATGCCCAGACAGATCCTACTACTACCCAGAAATTTTCTACACGTAAACAGGATGATGATGCTGGAGCTGCAAGCGTTGTTCAACAGCGTATTGAACATAGAGAGACTTTAGTAGAGAAGAGTACGAAAAATGCTACGGCTGTAGAAACAGAACGNGGACAAAATGTCAGTAAGATGATTTAAACAACGAACCGCGCCCGCCAGCGNCATGCTGTTTGGGCCTTATTGTACAACTCATCAAGAGGAGACTTGCCAGAACCGGAACTACCCCATCGGTTAGAAAAGGATCTCGAATAGTATTGGAATGGTTTGCGGCCTTACCCAATATTAATCGTAGGTTCGGATTTTGACTTAAGGCCTGTCAGGGGCACCTGTCATACCAGCATGGTCTATTGCCTTACGGCGAAAGTCCGTTTTTGGTATGCAAGCACGCAACACTGGCGAGGCGGGCGTTTTTTTTCGGTAAATCTGTGCTATTCCGATCTTGATGTGTTTATCGACATTTTCGAATAAACACTTTATAGGCGAATTAGGTTTTTTGTCGCCAGACCGGAAAAAACGTGCAGGTTCTTAAAAATACCAGTCCTANATTTTTCCCCTTAAATTCTAGACGTACCACCAGTAAAGATCCTGTGGTCAATCTGGCCCGAGATACACTTAATCAAGCTGGNNAAAACTTCCAAAATCAGAGTAAAACCCTTTTTGAGTCGGTTTTTATAAATAAGAGGCAGGTTCCTCAATTGCAGGCTGCNGGGCCTTTAGCCGCCTTCAGGACNGCCGATGCGATCTCTNTTCTTACTAAACGATCCCAATTCCAAAAGATACCCATCATCGATGATTTGGATAAAAAAGAGTCTTTTGACTTTGCCAGACTCCGTCAGTTGGATGGTCTTGCCGATTCATTAAATGATTTAAAGGAAACAGTTGAAGGATTGCTTTTGGAAAATGCTTTGAATCCGAAATCGGCGTCTTCGTCACGTTTTAGGGANGTTTTGGCTATACCTGGAAAGAATGCACCGATAGACAGCTTCAATGTTAAAGCGATTCGTTTATCAAGAACCGCGGAACTGGCTTCTGATGTAAAAAATCCATCAGAAAAACTCGGNCTAACAGGTAGTTTTTCTATAAATGGAGTTTCCGTCGCGGTGGATGCAACAGATTCGCTAGTTACGATAAGAAATAAAATAAATTTTGGAGAAGATTTAAATCGGAATGGAACCTTGGATTTTTCAGAAGATGTTAATAGGAATGGGACTCTAGAAATATTAAAGGTCAGCAATTCAGAATTTGGTAGCGGAGTTTATATAAAAGAAGACGTTAACGGAAATGGNGAAATTGATCCTACCGAAGATAGTAATGGTAATAAAAGGCTTGATGGGGGAACTTTCGATAATAATGTCCTGGCTTTGGTGAGAGACAACCGACTTGTATTAGTTAGCCTTGCAGGTGGGAGCAATACGATTGATATAAGTGAAGAAANCAATGTTCTTCTGGATCTAGGTTTTTTTGAAATTGATGGNTCGGGGAGGAAGGTACAAAAAGAAATACAACTCAACGATTTGGAAAGGCCAGAAAACTTAGTTGTGCAGCCTCANACAGCCCTTGCTGAAGTAGATGGAGATTTATTCAGTAGTGACTCGAATATTTTAACCGGTTCGATTGAGCATACTGCTCTGCTGCTGAAGCAGACTTCAAAAACAGCTTCAAAGATAACAATCTTTATTGATGCACCTGTCTTTTTTGCACAGATAAAAACCTTATTTGATCAATTCAATGGTTCTATTNCGAAAGTTAACGATCTACTTTCGGTTAATAAGATTTTTGAGAATGATGGTGATATTCAGGATATTCGTAACGACCTTACCATCGAACCGCAGAGGCGGGTTCGTATATTGGAAGAAAGAAACCGTATTATTGACGAATTCCGTGGCAGACCAGGAAATCCCCAATCAACAGGTCTTTCTGTGACGAATACAGATAAGCTTAGNCAGCAGGAAGTTGCTGTTANCTCAATTGTTCAGGCAATAGAAAGAGGACTGACCTTTCCCTCGCAGAATGGAGAAGAAAACCTTCTAAAAAGATTGAGCTCAATTGGTATTAGAACTTTGACNGATAANACATTTACGCTTGATGAAACCGAATTCAANCGTGGCCTAGAACAAAACACCCAGGAAGTATTTGATTTATTCACTAATTCTGAAACAGGTATTCTTCCTTTGCTTTCAGAGCAACTGAAAAAGATTCTTCAAGAGAATCGTGGAGATTTGGCTGTCAAAAAAAATGAAGTAGTTATTCGATCTGAAACGACCAANGTCTTGGCCGAAAACTTTGCTAAATTTATTGATGTCTACAATCTTGAATCGACTGTTCAAACATTAATCACTGTGGCATAGAAATGGAAGAAAAGAAGTTGAAAGCGATTCTTGAAAAAAAAATTACTCTCTTAGGTGAGCTTGAGGGTCAAATTAAACGACAAATAAAGGCCATTGAAGAAAGTGATGAGCCTGCCCTCATTCAGGCTCTAGAAGCTAAAGAGAACGTTATCGCTGTATTAGTTAAAGATGACGAAGAGTTCGACAAGTATATAGCACATCTCGATGATAAAAATCGGAAGATCATTGCGAAAAAGCTGAAGGANTTTGGAGTTCGCATCGAGANAGANACAGAAAAAATAATTGAAATAGAAAANCGCTGCGAAAAAAAATTGATCAATGAAAAGCAGGATCTGNTGGTAAAAATGAAGTCTTTAAAAAACGGGCGAACTTTATTAAAGGGNTATAGGCTTTCAGCAAGAATTAAACCTAAAATTTCTGGAAGTATTTAGCGAAGGATAAAGGTAATGGATTTTTCAATTGTACCTGTTAGTAAAATTTTTAAAACCTATCAGGGACAGACACGTATTGCAGACTTAAATAAGAAGATTTCGATTAAACGTCTTCAAGGTCAAAGAGANGAGGTCAGCATCTCTAGTGCTGCACGGCAGGCATTGAAAAAAAAATATATTGGGGATGCTTTACAGGCCNTAGGTAAAGAAGAGGTGCCTGCAAACCCCATCAAGCCTGATTTAGAAGGCAGCGGTGACTTCATTCCAGGTATTTAAAACTCCTTGAATTTTATTAACGGTTTTCGTTTAGATTGCGCTTCGGGTCTGTTAGTATTCCATCCTGANAATAATTTTCCATTTTTGAACCCACGTGGTTTTGTTTGCCGTGGCTTACCACGGTTTTTAAATAAATATCTTTGCCAGATATCCCTCCTTAATGGAGTGGGATCGTTTATTTTTTTATGATTTGTCTTCCCATTGTTGGTTCCTCAATGCCCAAAGCATTGGATCAAATGACTGCAGCTGAAAAGTTTGCAGATATTATAGAGTTGCGCTTAGACTTGATTNCTTCTTTTGANCTCAAAATACTACTTAATGCTGCTAACAAACCCGTCATTGTAACTGCTCGAAGTAAATTAGATGGTGGGCAATTTAAAGGCAGTGAGGAAAAACGTGTTGCGNTATTACACNATGCTTTAGAGANGGGAGCTGATTACGTTGATATTGAGGTTTCCACGCAACGTGAATATTTACAGCCTTTNCTGGAAAGTCACGATACTTCAAAAATAATTATTTCTTATCATGATTTTTCGCATACTCCTGAAGATTTGACTCCACTCTATGAAACTATGAAGGCTTTGCCTGGAGAGNTAATAAAAATTGTTACCTATGCTCGAAACTTAAGTGACAATCTAAAGATGTTTAAGCTTCTTGANCGAGCTAAAAAGGAAAATAAAAAGTTAATAGGGCTTTGTATGGGTGATTTAGGTGAAATCAGCCGTGTGCTTTCCCCTCTTTATGGAGGTTTCCTTACCTTTGGTAGCTTAGAAAGAGGACAGGAAAGTGCGCCAGGTCAGATACCGGCAAATGATCTTAAAAATGTTTATCGTGTGAATGATGCTCACGAAAACTTTAAGGTCTATGGAGTCATCGGTAACCCAGTTTCTAAAAGTATGGGCTACTTGATTCATAACCGTGCCTTTCGTGAAATCAATTCNCCTGATGTTTATGTTTCTTTTTTAGTTGAGAATGTGGAAAAGTTTTTTATCGATTTCAAAAATTATTTTGCAGGGTTGAGTGTAACCATGCCAGCAAAAGAAAATATCATAAAATTACTAGATCGAGTTGATGATACAGCCCAAAAAATTGGTGCCGTAAATACAATTGTCCAGGAAGATCATAAATGGGTGGGCTATAACACCGATTTTTCAGGGGCTATCGCAGCCCTTGAAGCTTGTACCTCTTTGAAGAATAAAAATATTCTGATCATTGGATCTGGTGGCACTGCTAAGGCGGTTGGTTACGGAATTAATAAAAAAGGNGGTAGGTTGACGATCACTTATAACCGTAATAAAGAAAGAGCTGAATTGCTCGCCAAAGAGCTTAATTCCAATTTAATTGATTGCCGTGAAGTAGGTACTCGACCTATAGATATCCTCATCAATTGCTCACCTGTTGGTATGAACCCTGATATAAATAAAACCCCCTTTCTTGCCAGAGATTTAAAGAAGGAAATGATCGTGTTTGACGCCGTCTACAATCCAATAGAGACAAGGTTACTACGCGAAGCAAAAGCAATTGGTTGTAANGTCATCCCCGGGAGTGAGTTGTTTNTCAATCAGGCAGCGAGACAATTTGAACTTTGGACGGGTCAAACTGCTCCTATCGATGCCATGCGCGAAGTGTTAATGGCAAAACTCTCCTCTTAATACTTTATGTGCTTATAGAAACCTGATTTATTTTAAACAGGTATTCTGGTTATTTTCTTGTTTTTAATCTTTAAGCCTTATTTGGTGAGTTCATGACTAAGAATCCTGAGAAAAATAAATTGTTTTGTTTTGGTTTTGGTTTCTCAGCGCAAGCATTGGCGGAGCGCTTAAGCTTAAAAAATTGGTNTGTTTCTGGAACCTGCCGCTCCAAAGACAAAAAAGTTAGTTTGACAAACTTGCCTATTATTTCGTTCGATGGAACTCATGCTTCCCAAGAAATTTTGGAAGCTCTTAGTGATGCAACACATTTATTGATCTCTATTCCCCCACAAACTTCCGGGGATGTAGTTTTGAAAAATTTCAGCCCTAATATTAGAAGCAATAAGAATTTAAAATGGATAGGCTATATTTCCTCTACGGGAGTCTATGGCGACACGCAGGGAGAATGGGTAGACGAATCTTCGCCTTTACAACCTGCAACAGAACTCAACGTGCGACGTGTAGAATCAGAATCGGCCTGGTTAAAAATGGCTAGACAAAATGGTTGCCCGGTCATGGTATTTCGTTGTGTAGGAATTTATGGTCCAGGTAGAAACCTTTTAATTTCTGTCAAGCAAGGTAGAGCTCGACGTATTGAAAAACCGGGTCTGGTGTTTTCTCGTATCCATGTTGAAGATTTGGTGCAAACTCTTGAAGCCTCGATCCAAAAACCTAANCCAGGCGAAATATATAATGTTTGCGATGATGAGCCTGCACCACCCTCTGAGGCGGCGGAATATGCTTTCAAACTTTTAAATATTTCTCCACCTCCTTTGATCCCCTTAGATTCAGCAGAATTATCGGAAATTGCCCGNGGATTTTATAAAAACTGTAAACGAGTCAGTAATAAAAAAATTAANGAAGAATTAGGTGTAAAATTAAAGTATCCAAATTATAGAAGTGGATTGGATGCGATTTTTAAATCCATGCAGATAAGCGAATCCGCTGAATAAAAAAGATATCCTTAAGCTTTGTAGTATGATTTGCTAATTTTTAGAGTAATTCTAACGGGTTAAAGCCCAGTGGGGTAATGCAGAAACTCACTATCGATTCCAAATTTTTCTTTTAGATGCTTGCCTACTGATTTTACTCCTCCCATTTCCGTTGCATAGTGGCCTGCAAAAATTAGGATACAATTTCCTTCGATGGCTTCATGGAAATGGTGATTAGAACCTTCACCCGTTATAAAACAATCGAGTTTNTCTTGAATAGCCTGCTTNACAATGTCCCCAGCGCCGCCTGTNACCAGTCCGACAGTATTGATTTCTCCATCTCCAATTATTTTTACCCTTGATCCGAGTTTTTGCTCAAGCTTTTTAGCCAAGTTTTCTGCCGAAATTGTTGGGATGGAACCTTTTAAACCAATTTTAATCCCATCGTATTCCCCAAAAATTTCTAGGTTTTCAAGTTCGATTAAATCCGCCAGTGCGCGGTTATTACCATGGATAGGGTGAAGGTCTAATGGAATATGTGCAGAATAGAGCCCAAGATTGCCTTGTATCATGGTTGAAAGTTTTTCGAAATGCTTGCCGCGAACTGGTTGCAGTCCTGACCAAAAAGCGCCATGATGCACAAACAGCATTTGGCACTGTTTTTTTATGGCAAGTTCAATCGTNGCCTGGCATAAGTCNACGGCTAATCCNATTTTTTTTATTTCACCACGATTTTGAATTTGCAAACCATTTAAAGCTTGAGGTGCATCGCGAATAGAATTTATTTCCAANAGGTTGTCGAGATAGTGNCTGAGTTGTAGAATATCCATGTTCGAAAGTATAACTTTTTGCAGGCGGAAGAGGCAATAGTGGTNAATTTTATTTTGCGTAATATATGGCAGCGAATCATCCTGCTTATTTTTATATCGATTATTTCACATGCGATTGTTCATCTTGCACCTGGGGAACCNGCTCTNGTAGACCCCTCAAATCCTCGCATGAAACCAGAAGACATCCAGCGTATTCGTACTGCATTCCATCTAGATGAGCCTCTGCATATTCAGTATTTATATTGGGTAGAAGATCTATTTACCGGCGAACTAAAATCGTTTAAAGATAATCAACCGGTCATAGAAAAAATTTGGAAAGCTTTCCTCAATTCATTGCCTCTATTTATAATAGCAACTTTAATAACCTGGTGTTTGGCATTTCCTGTTGGAATCCGAGCCGCAGTTTANCGTGATTCGACATTTGATAGATCCAGTACTTTCATTTCCTATGCCTTGATCTCCATACCCGGATTTTTTCTATCCTATTTAGTTATTATTTTTATGGTGAATACTTTCAATGTACCTGTATTGGGGATGAGGACATTTGGATTAGAAGGCGCCTCTTTTTTATTTCAGTCTATGGATCGGATATGGCATTTGACAATTCCAGCATTGATGTCGGCTATAGCGGGTACGGCAGTTTTATCACGTTATGTACGATCACAAATGTTGGAAGTAATTCATCAGGACTATATGCGCACTGCTCGTGCAAAAGGGTTGCCTCAAGATCAAGTTATTTATCGTCATGGCTTAAGAAACGCNTTATTACCATTTATAACTATGTTTGGTTTGACTATTCCTGGTCTTATAGGAGGTTCCGTNATTTTTGAACANATTTTTTCTTGGCCCGGAATGGGNAGGTTAGGCTTTGAAGCTATCATGGCTAGAGACTTCCCAATAATTTTGACATTAAATTTCATGACAGCTGTTCTGGTGCTGGTGGGCACTTTGGTTTCCGATATCCTTTATGCCGTTGTAGACCCAAGAATAAAATTTTAAAAGAAATAACATGAATGGATCCATAACAATTTCAGGAAAAGATACGTTTCCCTCTTCAAAGGGTCTCTTTCAGGAACGTTGGGATATTTTCAAACGTAACCGAATTGCTTACGGCAGCTTTTGGTCTCTCATATCTATGTTCGTATTAGCATTTTTTGGAAAAATTTTTACTCAGTACATTATTATATTTGATCCAAAAATAGTCCGTTTGTCCGAAAAGTTTTTGCCACCATTAACTATATTCACAAGCACGACAACTCCAAAAGAAGAGGGTCCTGCATTAGGGGTGTATCTTTTTGGTACCGATGAGTTAGGGCGTGATGTTTTCGCCCGCATGTTAGAAGGTACGTCTGTATCGCTGAGTGTAGGGTTTGTAGCCATTGGAATCATGTTAACAGTGGGCATTTTTTTCGGAGGGATTGCAGGGTATTACGGCCGAGTAAAATTGGGCTTTATCACCGTTGATACGATAATCATGCGATTTGTAGATATTATGCTCTGTTTCCCAACTTTTTTTTTAATTCTGACGGTCGTGGCGTTGTTACCGCCAANTATTTATAACATCATGATTGTAATTGGACTAACCAGTTGGATGGGCACAGCTCGTTTTGTGCGGGCCGAATTTTTATCCCTTCGTGATCTCGATTTTGTTGCTGCTGCTCGAAGTCAAGCTATTCCTGAATGGCGTATTATATTTATTCATATGGTTCCCAATGCCATTGCACCTGTTTTGGTTTCCGCAACTTTGGGTGTGGCATCGGCCATTCTCACTGAGTCAGCTTTAAGTTTTTTGGGTTTTGGTGTTCAGCCTCCAGATGCAACTTGGGGAAATATTTTATCCGATGGNAAAAACTTTCTATTTGATGCGCCATGGTTGACATTTATTCCAGGGATTACAATTCTTTTGGTTGTTCTGGCATTTAATTTATGTGGAGAAGGATTGCGGGAAGCTTTCAACCCAAAACTTAAGACATGATCCTGAGAAAATTAGAAAGGGTTGTTTTTAAAACTAGAGCTTTTCTAAATCCCTTAGAACTGAAATATTGATAACTCATAAATGAATAGCCTTATTACATCGAGGANACCACTTGGTTTTTGTTGAAAATTTAAATAAGCAGTTCGGNTCAAAAATCGTTTTCCGTGATGTGAGTTTTCATTTGCGACCNAAGGAAAAGGTTGGTCTGATAGGTGGGAACGGTGCTGGTAAGACTACTTTATTNAAAGTTATTGTTGGGAAGGAAAGCTTTGACTCTGGGCAAGTTACTTTAAGGAAAGGTCTGCGTTATGGTTTGTTGGAACAGGATTACGCAGGAGGCAAAGAGACGGGATTAGAAAGGGTGGTATTTGGAGACCCCTATTTCATGCAGGTAAAAACAGAGATGGAGAAGTTGGCAGCCGATGAAAATTTTCAAGACCGCTATGGCGATTTGCAGCATGAGTTTGAGCGGCTAGGTGGTTATGATCGCGAATCGCGAGCAAAAATTATTTTACAGGGATTGGGGTTTAAACCAGGAGAATGGGACAAATCCCTAGGTCAACTATCTGGAGGCTGGCGAATGCGGGTAGAATTATCACGAATTTTACTTCAAAGTCCAGACGTCCTTCTTCTTGATGAACCCTCTAATCATCTTGATTTGCAGTCGGTAGTCTGGCTTGAATCTTTTCTCCTTTCTTATGAAGGTAGTATCCTTTTAATTTCNCACGATAGAAAATTTCTAAATACTTTGACCACACGTATTTTTCAACTGGATCGCGGAACTCTCACAGTTTNTGTCGGTAACTATGATAACTATGAAAGGTTAAAAAAAGAAAAACAAGAACAACTTGCATCCCAAGCGNCAAACCAGAAGCAACGTATTTCAGAAGTGGAGAGGTTCATTGAAAGGTTCCGTGCTAAGAATACGAAGGCGACTCAGGTGCAAAGCCGAATCAAAATGTTGGATAAGATGGAGCGGTTTCAAACCCCAGAAAAAAGTAGTAAAGCNATCCATTTCCGATTTCCTCAACCTGTTAGAACCGGAAGAATAGTTTTGGAATTAGAAAAGATCAACAAAAGTTACGATACATTGAAAATTTATCAAAACTTTTCAGTAACTATAGAGCGGGGGTGGAAAGTAGCTTTGGCAGGGGAAAATGGAGCCGGAAAATCAACGTTNTTAAAAATGATGGCGGGAATACTTATGCCAGATAGTGGAGAGGTGAAGTTAGGCGTTAAGGTNCGTCGCTCTTACTTTGCGCAGCATCAGGGAGAAATATTAAATTTCAATCATACCGTTTTAGAATCTTTGCAGGAGTCGTCTCCAGGTTTATTGCGAACCCAGCAAAGAAATATTCTGGGAGCATTTTTGTTCTCAGGGGATGATGTGGAAAAAAAAGTTTCAATATTATCGGGAGGAGAAAAATCTCGTTTGGCTTTGGCAAGAATGCTNTGTGGTAGTGCTGCGTTAGATAGTACAACTCATATGGTTGCGGATTTTGATGTTTCGGCGCCCCCCTCTTTGATATTGTTGGATGAACCGACCAANCATCTCGATATTCGTTCTCGTGAGCATCTCGCCGCAGTTCTAGCTGATTACGAGGGTAGCCTGGTGATCATCTCGCATGACCGGTTTTTTCTCGATGGTTTTGTTAATCGGGTTTGGGAGGTTACAGATGGGAAAGTACGGGAATACGACGGAAACTATAGCGAATATGAACAAGCTAAAATCAAGGAAAAGCCAGTAAATAACAAGATGAATGGTTTTGGGGAAAATACTCCTGGTAGTTCTTCCATAGAAAAGGAAAGAAAACGGAATGAAGCAGAAGAACGCAACTTGCGCTATAAACAATTAAAGCCACTAGANAAACGTTTGGCAGAAGTTGAGAGCCGTTTGGAAACTTTGATGATGGAAAACGAACAACTCCATTCGAANCTTGCTGATTCTCTTATATATGANGCCGATCAGAAAGATCGGTTAATTAAAACAATGACACAGCAAAGAGATCTTAAAAAAATAGAACAGGCGTTGATGAACGAATGGGATCAGCTAACAAGATCTATTGAACAGATTCAAAAGAAACAAGGTTCAAGTTAAGGGAAATGACTTTGCCATTTTAAACCCGGAAGATTTGTGTCGTTCTCTATTAAAGTTAATAATCTAGGGTTTAACTAGATCTATAAACTACAATCGTTATTTTTTTNCGTTCTTAGAGGGATAAGCCCATTNGACTACACCTTCCCAGATGTAGGCGGATCGGTTTCCANGNTTGACAACCAACCAGTTCTTATTGTTAAACTCAATATTGGTGCGACGAACAAACTCAATTTCAGCTCCCTTATTTAAATTGGTAATTTTCGGNAAAACTGTTCCAGGACCTTTTCGAAGTGCAACTCCATCTACCACTACTTTTAGAAGCTTTTCTGCGTTCACCGGGGAACGTTCNATTTCGCTAGAGTTTTTTGCCATGATCTGAGCAGCAGGAATNGGTGGCTCAGGAGGATTAACAACTGGCTGTTTGGGTATGGGAACAGAAATCTCTGGCATTGTAATTGAAGATACTTCGGTTTTGTCAATGGTCTTCGCACCAGAAATTTCTTGCATAGCTGGTGGTTCGATAGGAATATTTTGTGGTGGGGAAGGTTTCGGTATATCAGGTATTCTTATATCAGGTGAGGNNGCTAACTGCTCTGTCGATACAGGCAGGGATGCAAGCATCTCATCTGACGAATCAGGAAATTTAACGAATATAGGATTAGATACTAGATGATCCATTGAATTAACCGAAGCCTTGACTCTATAATAAGCCTTTTCCTCTTTTGAGTTGTTAACATCTCGCCACGTTAATTCATAAGGTAAGGATACAGTTTCCTGTTTAGCAAGAACTCCATTCCTGATGATCTGGATTTGTGCGGTTTTGTTTCCCCCTTTGACAGATCGAAGTTTTATTTTTACAGCGGGAAAATCGGTAGCGTTTAGCTCTTCCCCAAGGGTTGCTTGTTTCCCAGTCTTTTGATCTTCGACGATAAACTCATCTAGGGATAGGCGATTGTCATCAGCCTGTCGGACCGCATACATTCGGCCTTTTCTCATAGCATTTAAAAGAGCATCGCGATTTTTTTCGCGCACAAGAAATATTGTTCTTACCGAGCCTAATTTATCTCCATTACGGTCTTCGCAAAGGTAGTCGTTGCTTCCGTAACCCCAAACAGGTTGATCGCGTTGACCTCGAAGATATTCCATGAGAACCTTGTCCCATTGCTGTCCTGCTTCGGCCTGTTGAATGGGATTATCACCGACGACTTGAAATCCGGTATAGTTTTTTGTTTTCAGTAAGTCGTTAGGATAGGGAAATGTTGACAAATTTGCACTACCATATTGACGAATACCAGAACTATTTTCCATATGATTCCAGAAAACAAGGGCTCCTTTCGAGTTGGCGTAATCGATTAAGTTTTGATAAGGCTTTACTCCTTGGTCACCGTTATAAGTATTAAAAGGAGTACTTCGAAAAGGATGGTTATTGATGGTTAACAAAATAAATAAAACCATCATGGGAACTGTGATTATTCGTGCGTACCCTTTATAAACTGCGCCCATACTCATCATGCACAAGAAACCCAATAGGATGAATTGGTTTAATAATGGTTCTGTATAATTTAAAGATAAATTACTATTTGGAAGAGGCAACTGTTCATATTCAGATGCGTTGCGCATTCCTACAATAAGGAGATGCTTGTCCCAATTATGAGCGGTAAGATTTTTATCAAAATTACTACCGCTCCAATAGTAAAAAGGCGCGGTTTCTACTCCGGGAATTAAAAGGGTTTTTTTTATTTGGCGGTCATTGTCATTGATTTCAGAAATGAAACCAGAAGCACCGCGTTCAAGTACAGAAGGCCCCTCTGTAGTGTTTTTGAATATGCGCTCAAAGGGTTTGACGCCGAATTCAATGGAATTCCTGGCATAGTCACCAAAAATAACGGCATCTATTCCTAATCTTTCAGATTGATTGCCAATATCTTTTATTGAGGCACAACCATCACTGAAATTGGTTTTTACATCGGCGATTGTATCGAGCTGAAGATAAAGGGCAGAAGAGGGAAAGGGGAATCCTATACATAACCCAAAAACAAAAAATGCATTCCAAATAGAGAATTTAGAATTTTTACTCAGACAAAAAAGAATCAAAGCTAAGATTTCTCCTATAGGAACGAAAAATTTTATAATGTAATATTTTTCAATATATGGATTTTTTAAAATCTTCAGGGTGGTAATTAACCGATTGAATTTCCAGTCTTTAATTTTATTATGTTCTTTGAAAATATGATATAATTAAATTGTTACATTTGCACTAATTAGCTGATTAAAATTTGCAACTGACGTGAAAAAAAATAATAAACTGGGCATTGGTTAACAATTTTAAGGTTTTGTATTTGCCCCAGACAAATGCCTTCCACTTGACGCTAGGCTCCACAGGTCGATGCCTATTAAATCTATAGATCTTGCATTTCCTATTATATAGTTTGCTGGCATCGGACAGAAGTTGTATGGGTTTCTCTTGTTAGAAGGTAGTTGGGTTCATCACTTCTAAAAATCCTAATTGGTAAACATTTATGACATTAAGAATTCTTGTTGCTGACGATAGTATTACGATTCAGAAAATTGTTGCAATGGCTTTTGCAAATGAGGATGCAGAAGTAGAAGGCATAGGCAATGGAAAAGAAGCTTTTGATAAAATTCCAGACTTTAAACCAGATATAGTTTTGGCGGATGTTGACATGCCTGGACTAAATGGATTTGAATTGAGTCAGAAAATAAAAAGTACTCCTGATTTGGCAGGAATAAAGGTATTACTTCTTGCGAGTGATTTTGAAGATTTTGATGAGGGAAATTTTAAGAAATGCCTAGCGGAAAATCATATTTCAAAACCTTTTAAATCCGACAATATAGTACAAATGGTAACTAGGGTCATGGAAGGTGGTAGCAACGCCGAAAACGAGCCCGTTCTCTTTGAAAGTATTTCTGAGGATGTAGAATTAGATGAAGAACCCAGCCTTGAAGAGCTCTTGGAATCTGTTGAAAAACTTTCTACTGACTCCATAGAAATGGAGGATCTAACAGAAGAAACAGATACCTCCATGCAGGAAAAAGCCAAAATGGATGATATAGAACCCGTTGCTAACGGTACAGATATATCAGGACAGATGAGTCAAGGGGAGGAACCCCAAAATGAAGGAGAGATTGCTCAGCCTACTTTTAAAGCCGAAGAAAATGTTCAAGAAAAGCAAAACTTTGAGGATAATTTTGAAGTTTATGAAGATGTGCAGCCCGGAAAGATGGAGAATCTTGACGATCTAGATTCAGCTTTTAAAGACATTGTGGCTGGAGAATCAAAAAAGGCAGCTAATTACGAAATGAGAGAATCAGAAATATCTAAATTAGGAAGCATTGTTCCAGAGCCAGAAGATCTTCTCGAAAGAATGGCTCCAAGTGCTTTTTCTGATAAAGAAAGACGTCCTCACACTGCTGATGAAATTCAAGAAAATATCAATTCCCTGACCGACCCATCCACCTTTAAATCTAACCACTATAAGGATTCACATTTTCAGGAAATGGCCTTTGAAAGTAATGATGACAGGTTTATTCAAGTTACCGGAGAGCAGGTTCGCCATATTTTGGAAAAATCGTTGGATACCTCGCTGCAGAAAGAGGTTTCTGGGATGTCAGAAATAGTTATAAAAATTGTAAGAGAGGTTGTTAGGGAAATTGTGCCGGATATTGCCCGATCCGTGATTCGTGAAGAAATTGACAAAATTAAAAGAATTTAACCCCTTTCTTTATTTGCAATTTTTTGGTAAAAAGCACGATCCCATAAATTAATTTTTAGCTCCCTTCGTAATGTCAGGATAAGTTTTCCTCGATCAGAATGGATTTTCAGGTTTTCTGTTGCAAGTGATTTTTTAATGATTCAATTAGATAAACAATACGAACCCGGTGAAGTTGAAAAACGCTGGGGACGATTTTGGGAAGAAAAAAAATTTTTCCATGCCGATGAAACCAGGAAATCCCCTGCTTTTTCTATAGTCATTCCCCCGCCAAATATTACCGGCCGGTTGCATATTGGTCATGCGTTCAATAATACCCTTCAAGACATCCTTGCTCGATGGAAAAGAATGCAGGGTTTTAATGTTTTGTGGCAGCCAGGTACTGATCATGCTGGAATTGCTACTCAGAATGTAGTCGAAAGGCAATTACACGCAGAAGGAACTAACCGACAGAAACTGGGTCGGGAACCTTTTGTCGAGCGTGTTTGGGAATGGAAAGAAGAATTTGGCGGTACTATCAATAAGCAATTGCAAAAACTGGGATGCTCGTTGGACTGGGAGCGCGACCGTTTTACAATGGATGAGGGTTTATCGAAAGCGGTTCGGGAAGTTTTTGTGACTTTATATGAAGAAGGTCTTATTTATAAGGGCGACTATATTATCAACTGGTGTCCCCGTTGCCGTACAGCACTTTCTGATTTGGAAGTAGAACATCAAGAAGAGCAGGGACATTTATATCATTTAAAGTATCCTTTTAAAGAGAGTAAAGACTTTCTCATTATTGCTACTACACGGCCCGAAACTATGTTGGGCGATACCGCGGTTGCCGTAAATCCTAAAGATGAGCGCTATCATCAGTTTAAAGGCGCAACTCTTGTCCTGCCTGTTTTGAATCGTGAAATCCCATTGATCGAAGATAGCTATGTAGATACAACTTTTGGCACCGGTGCACTGAAAGTGACACCTGCGCATGATCCAAACGATTTTGAATTAGGTAAACGGCATCAGTTGGAAACTATAAATATTATGCATCCCGATGGAGCTATGAACTCGCTTGCTAGTCCTGCTTATGAGGGATTGGATCGATTTGAATGTAGAAAGAAATTAGTTGGTGATTTAAAAGATTCCGGGGTGCTTGTAAAAATTGAAGATTTAAGTCATTCAGTAGGTCATTGTTATCGCTGCCGAACAGTTGTAGAGCCTTATTTATCTAAGCAATGGTTTGTGAAAGCTAAACCTCTCGCGGAACCAGCTATGCAAGCGGTGCGGGATGGCAGTATAAAAATCGTCCCAAAATTTTGGGAAAATACCTACTTTGAATGGATGGAGAATATACGTGACTGGTGTATTTCTCGTCAAATTTGGTGGGGGCATCAGATTCCAGCTTGGAATTGCCAAGCTTGTGGTGAAATTATAGTGGTAAGGGAAACCCCAGGTTCCTGCTCAGCTTGTTCATCAAAAAATCTGGTTCAGGAAACGGATGTGTTGGACACTTGGTTCAGTTCTGCTCTCTGGCCTTTTTCGACTTTAGGTTGGCCAGAAAAAACGGAAAGCCTAAAATGTTTTTATCCAACAGCTGTACTTTGTACTGGATTCGACATCCTTTTTTTCTGGGTTGCCCGAATGATTATGATGGGTATCAAGTTCATGGGAGAAGTTCCTTTTCGCGATGTTTATATTCATGCTCTAATACGCGATGCGGAAGGACAGAAAATGAGTAAGACTAAAGGTAATGTAATTGACCCGTTGGAGGTGATGGAGCAATACGGGACCGATGC
>NZYH01000088.1 GCA_002697825.1 Nitrospina sp.
GCTTCGGTTTTTTTTAAGGTCCCCTGACAGGTTGAACAAATGGTGACAATATCCAATCCCTGTTTTTCAGCGATGGAGAACGAACGCGCGTTCAAGGCATCTGCCAATAGTGGGCTCTTTTCGGAAACCACACCTGCACCACAACAGGATGCGCTTTTCATTTCTACAAATTCAAAGCCAAGACCTTCTGCTGCTTTGGTTGTGGAGAGCATCAATTCTCGAGTCGCCCCCTTGGCGACACATCCGGTAAAAAGGGCAAACTTCATTGATCCAACTCCTTAAATATGCGTTTTACGTCACGAACCTCTTCAATGGAATGATGAAAGATCGGTGGAACTTTTCCTTTGAGCAACATTCTTAGCCCAACCGGAATCAAGCTGAGTAGTCCTGGAATATTAAAAATTCCCATCGACTCAACGGGAATTCTGTTTTCATTTAGATTGCCACTCCTCTTAACCGAATTGGTGAAGGACAGTGCGTGACGCGCGCCATTATTGTTATGAACACCTTCCTCTAATGCCACGGTCATGATTTCTTTGATGCGGTCAAAAGGACGTGCCGGTTTCGGACATCGCTCCACACATTCACCACAATGGGTACAATCCCAAATTCCCCCTGGCTCACTTAAGTCCTGTACGCGTTGCAAGGTTTTAGAGTCGCGGGAATCGCCGACAAACCGTTGCGCTTTTGCCAGAGCTGCAGGCCCGAGGAAATTATCATCCACTTCCAGGGTGTTGCAGTCGGAATAGCAGGCACCGCACATAATACAAGTGCTAGCGTCATCAATGATTAAAAACTCTTCCTGCGACTGACGTCTTTCTTTTACCGGTGGCTCTTCTTTCGGTTCCAGATAAGGTTTTATTTTATTCACTTTGTCCCAGAACGGTGTGAAGTCGACCACCAGATCTTTCACTGGTTTCATATTGCCGAGAGGTTCCAGAGTAATAGTATCGTTGTCATCCACAAGGTGTTCCGCCTGTCGTTGACAGGCCAGTAACGCATGGCCGTTTGACTTGACTGCACACGAGCCACAAATTGCACTTCGGCACGACATTCTATAAGAAAGGCTGCCATCGAGAGTCCACTTGATCTGATTCATGCAATCCAGAAGCGTGGCACCATCGGGAATATCCAATTGGAATTCTTCGAAATAAGGCTCGGGCTGTTTTTCCGGATTGAATCGTTTGATTCTGAAAGTTGCCATCAATAAGTTCTTTCAGCAGGTTGATATTTAGTAATCACTACCGGTTTGGTTTTTATGACAAAGCCATCCGGCGAATTATAAACCAGGGAATGATGCAGAAATTTTTCGTCATCGCGTTTGGGAAAGTCGGTGCGAAAATGACCGCCACGGCTTTCCTGTCGGTAAAGGGCTGTGAAGGTGATGATTTCTGCCATACTCAGCATATTGCCAAGCTCCATGATTTCGTAGATTTCGGTATTAAACAATTTGCCTTTATCGGTTACTTTACCTTTTTTGAACCGCTCCTGCAGCCCTTTGAGAGTTTCGATACAGACCTTAAGTCTTGCCTCATCTCGGAAAACACCGCAATGCGACATCATAATTTCTTTCATTTCGTCGCGAATCTGATTGTAACTTTCGCTACCCTCTCGTTGGAATATATCTTCAAATTTTTTTAAGACTCTAGCTTTTTCCTGTCCTTCATTAACATTACCAAAGTCCTTGCCTCTTGCATATTCTAGGACAGATTTACCCGCACGTTCGCCAAACACCACGGCTTCAAGGAGAGAATTGGTTCCCAGCCGGTTTCCTCCATGAACAGACACACAAGAGCATTCACCGGCGGCGAAAAACCCTTGCATTTTTGTTTGATCCGCATCAATGACAACGTGCCCTTCTTTATCCACAGGAATACCACCCATAGAATAATGGGCTGTGGGTTGGATGGGTAGAGGATCGGTAACGCAATCGATCCCGAGAAAGTCGATTGCCAATTGTCGAATTTGCGGCAGGCGTTCCATGATTCTCGCTTCCCCAAGATGTCGAAGATCGAGATGAATGCAGTTTTCTCCATTGATCCCGCGTCCGGCATCTATTTCACTTTGTTCGGCACGAGCAACAATATCGCGTGGTGCCAACTCCATTCTGGAAGGAGCATAAGTTTCCATGAACCGTTCGCCTTTATCATTAAGCAGGTAAGCACCTTCGCCACGAGCTGCCTCAGAAAACAAAATACCCTGTCGGTATAATCCAGAAGGATGAAACTGCACAAATTCTGGATCTTCAAGGGGAATACCAACCTCAAAAGCGGCCATAACGCCATCGGCGGTACTGGCAAAAGCATTGGATGTAATTTTAAATACGCGACCATAACCTCCGGTACAAAAGACCACAGCCTTAGCACGAATAACTTCTACTTCACCTGTTTGAATATTACTTACGATCACACCATTACAACGATTATCATCAACCACCAAAGAATGCATATACCATTCGTTATATATTTTAACCGACTTGGAGTTTTTCATAAGCTGCTCGTGAAGAGCATGTAGAATTGCATGACCGGTTCGGTCNGCTGAGAAACAAGCACGGGGTTTGGAATGCCCCCCAAAAGCACGCTGAGCTATCTTTCCTTCGGGAGTACGACTGAATACACAACCCATATGTTCAAGTTCATAAATAACTCTGGGAGCTGCTTTGACATACTCCTCAACTGCATCCTGATCATTGAGAAAGTCACCGCCCTTTACGGTGTCATACATATGCTCTTCCCAACTATCTGGCTCTGAGTTTCCCAGTGCTGCAGCAATTCCACCCTGAGCTGCTCCAGAATGCGAACGGGAAGGATATACCTTGGTTAAAACTCCTACATCGAGCTCTTTGCAAACCTCAAGAGCACAACGCATTCCAGCNAGGCCAGCACCTACGATCACAACATCATGTTCGATCACAGAAATACCTCAAAACGGGATATGATTTTTTGTTAATCCATGACAGGCTATACACTTTTTATATCCTTAATGGGTTATTGCAATCATAATTTATATCCGTCACCTAAAAAACCTAAAACCACTGCACAAGTAAAGATAAATTAGTTGAATTTCATCAGGGGAGGTTGTTAATCGGGGCCGTGACCGAATATAAAATTGAGGGTGGATTTAAACATTTCCCTCTATTGAAAGTCAAGCAAAATGAAATTGGGGTTGCAAAACCCGAACAAGCCCATCATAATAAAGCCAGCCAAAAAAGATAAGAAGTAAACTATTGAATTTTAAAGCTTCTAATCCCTCCGCTTTTAAAAGATAGCAATGGCTCAGTTAGCTGAAAAAACGTTTTCCCTTAAGATAATAGCAGCTTAATTTACCTTGGATAATTGCTGCAAAATGGAGCAGTTTTTGGAACTCATTAATTTTGAATCACTACCTATTCCCGAACCCCTTTTAAAGGGAATTCGAGCTGCTGAATTTAAAACCTGCACCCCAATTCAAAGCAAATCGCTTCCAATTTCTCTTGGAAAAAAAGATGTGGCCGGACAAGCACAAACGGGAACTGGTAAAACCGCCGCTTTTTTGATCACTCTTTTTACTAGGCTTCTAGAAAATAAACCTAAACCAGTACCAAAAAATAAAGAAGGCCCAAGGGCTTTGATTCTTGCTCCAACCAGAGAGTTAGCTCGTCAAATTGAAAAAGACGCTTTGTTACTTGGAAAGTTTTGTGGTTTTAAATCGGCGTGTATTATTGGTGGAGTGGATTACGATAAACAGCGCAACCAAATAAAAGCAGGTGCTGATATTCTTATCGCCACTCCAGGAAGACTTATTGATTTTTACAAACAACGTTTTTTCAGCCTAAAACAAATTGAAGTTCTGGTTGTCGATGAAGCGGACCGCATGTTTGATATGGGTTTCATCGCAGATCTAAGATATCTCTTCCGCAGTTGTTCCCCTTACAATAAACGGCAAACCATGCTGTTTTCAGCCACGCTTAATTATCGTGTCATGGAACTTTGCTATGAACATATGAATAATCCAGTAAAGGTTGTCATTGAACCTGAAAAAGCAGTCGTAGATGAAATAAAACAATCCCTTTTCCATGTTGGGCAACATGAAAAATTTAACCTTCTGCTTGGTTTATTAAAAAAAGAGGAAGGGAAAAAAGTTCTTATATTTTGTAATACCAAAATTGAAGCAGAGCAACTTGAATGGAAGCTAAATCATAATGGATACAGCTCGGGGCAAATCAGTGGTGACTTACATCAAAAAGCTCGCATAAAGGTTTTAGAAGATTTTCAAAGAGGAGCTATCTATATCTTAATTGCTACGGATGTTGCTTCGCGTGGATTGCATGTTGATGACATCACCCACGTAATTAATTACGATCTCCCCCAAGATGCTGAAGACTATGTCCATCGGATCGGTCGCACCGCAAGGGCAGGGAAAAAAGGCACTGCCATCACTCTTTGTTGTGAGGACTTCGCTCAACACTTGGAGCGTGTTGAAGTGTATCTAAAAAAGAAAATACCTGTTGTTTGGGCAGATGAGGATTTATATCTCGAGGAAAAAGTAGGGAAGCCCCCTGCAAGGAAACGTCGGCGAATTTCGACAGTTAAACAAAAAACCAATTTAGATAACCGGTCTCATAATGGAAAAAGACCTCAACGAAAACGTCACCCATCAAGAGCGCGTTCCAACTGATGACAGCCTCACGCAGAATCAATCAGTTTTAAAAATTCTTTTTCATCGATAATAATCAAACCAAGCTTTTGTGCTTTTTCCAATTTCGAGCCAACATCTTTGCCCACCACTAAATAATCGGTTTTCTTTGAGACAGATGCGGTGACCCTACCTCCAAAAGACTCTATCTTTTCCTTGGCCTCATCCCGAGAAAATTTAGAAAGGGTACCTGTAAGTACGAATTGCTTTCCTACCAAATCTCCCTCCCCTTTTTTGCCTGCACAATGCTCCTCTGCAACCACTCCCAAACTGCAAAGTTTTTCTATATCCTGCATATTGGTTTTCTGGTCGAGAAAACTTTTTAAACTTTCAGCAATGACAGGCCCAATTTCCACCACTGCCTCAAGATTTTCATAAGGTGTTTCTTGAAGTGTTTGGAGAGATTGAAAAGTGTCCGCAAGAATAGAAGCCGCTCTTTGTCCGACATGCCTTACTCCCAAGCCAAATAGCAGTCGAGACAGTCCTGCAGATTTACTTTTTTCAATCGCATCTATCAAATTTTGTGCAGACTTATCAGCAAGACGCTCCAAACCCGCAACTTCATCTTTTTTTAAAGTATATAAATCGGAAAAGTTTTTAATACGCCCTGATTCTACTAACTGCTCAATTACTGCTGGGCCCATATGGTCAATATCCATTGCTTTACGAGAAGCAAAATGTTTAAGACGCTCTTTCAATTGTGCTGGACAAGCTGCATTAACACAACGCCATGCAGCCTCTCCGTCGGGCCTAAAAATTTTTTCTCGACACTCAGGGCAGGTTGCCGGCATTTTAAAAGGAGCCTTTCTTTTTCCAGAAAGGTCGACCACGCGGACTACCTTAGGAATTATTTCTCCCGCTTTTTCTATAACAACTCGATCCCCAACTCTTATGTCTTTCCGCTTAATTTCATCTTCATTGTGCAATGTCGCACGGCTAACAGTAGATCCAGAGATGAAAATAGGTTTCAAGTTGGCCACAGGAGTAATAGAACCTGTCCTACCAACCTGACATACGATTTCGAGAATCTCGGTCTCTGCCTGCTCAGCTTCATATTTATAAGCCACAGCCCAACGTGGAAACTTTGAAGTACTCCCCATTTTTTTTCTATACGCTAAAGAATTTATTTTAATAACCAGCCCATCCACTTCATAATTCAGATCATTCTTTTTTGTTCTCCACTCTTCAATAACCGCTATCGTTTCTTCAAAGTTTGCACATAGCCGGTTGTGCTCATTCACCGGAAACCTCAAAGCTTTAAGTTGTTCCTGCAATTCAGAATGAGTCTTACAAACATCCCTGTCCTGAAAACCCACTGTATAGATAAAAATTCCCAGCTTTCGAGAATCCGTTATAGCTGGATCCAAAACTCTAAGAGCCCCTGCTGCAGCGTTTCTGGGGTTTGCAAAGGGTAATTCGCCAGCCTCTTCACGCATAGCATTTAGCCTTTGAAACTCTTTTTTAGGCATATAAACCTCACCGCGCACTTCGATTTTCTTAAAGGGCTCAACAGAAATTTCTAGAGGAATAGATCGAATTGTTTTCAAATTTGCAGTAATATCTTCTCCCTGCACACCATCCCCACGTGTCGCGCCACGCACTAATTTTCCATCTTCATAGGTTAGAGCTACAGCTAAACCATCAAACTTTAGCTCAACTACATATTCGATGGAGTCTGCTGCCGTACCTGGAAGACATTTTATTACACGCTGATGAAAGGCCCGCACTTCATCAATATTATAGGTATTATCGAGACTGAGCATGGGCATGGGATGCACGACTTGCTCGAATCGTTGTTCCGCTTTTCCACCTATTCGCTGGGTCGGCGAATCAGAAGTAACAGACTCAGGATGTCTATCTTCCAACTCTTTAAGACGACAATAGAGGTAATCATATTCCCTATCTGAAACGACAGGGGAATTTTTCACATAATACAAGTGGTCGTGTCTATGGATAGTCTCTCTTAGTGATTCAATTTCTTTTTTTTCAGCTTCACTCATTCACGGTTCCAGCGTCACATAATATCCCTGTCTACCCCTTTGTACTAGCAACANAATACGGTCAGGGTTATTCAGGTCGGAAATGGATTTATTATAGTCCTCTTCCGTATCTATACGGTCCTGATTTATTTGGCGAATTATATCCCCTAAGCTGATCCCTATTCTAGCGCTGGGNCTTTTGGGAACAACNTTGGTAACCACCATTCCTTTGCTNGTTGCAAGTCNATTATTTTTTGCAAAACGAAGGTTNTTCTGTCGNACCTTTAAACCCAGCCAGTTGTGTGTAAACTCTGCCACATAATGTCTTGGAATGGCAATCACCCGAGCCGTCAATTCAAGGTTTTTTCCTTCCCGCATAATTGCAAAACGAACTCTATCNTCCACTGCATAAGAAGCCATTCGTGCTCGAAAATCCGATTTACCAGTCACCTCNTGGTCTCCNATAGCAACAATAANATCGCTTCTTTTCAATCCTGCGGTCGCTGCTGGACTTTTTTCCGCAACACGAACAACCAGCACCCCTTTATTTTTTTCAAGTTGAAAATGTCGCAAAAGTTGTTGGTTCATTTCCTGCACAGAAACTCCCAGCCAGCCACGTCGCACTTTCCCAAATCGAATCAGTTCCTCTACAATTCGCCTTGCATTATCAATTGGGATCGCAAAACCAATTCCTTCTGCTTTTTGATAGATTGCTGTATTAATACCAATCAAAGTTCCATTAATATTTAAAAGAGGGCCACCACTATTGCCTGGGTTAATTGATGCATCTACCTGAATAATATCGCTGTACACCTCATTTTTCCCAGTCNTTATATTTCTATTTAACGCACTGATGATTCCCGTTGTCACAGTATGGCGTAATCCAAAAGGGTTTCCAATAGCAAGCACCTGTTCTCCAATCATCAGATCATCAGANCGCCCCATGGGAACAAAAGGNAAAATTTGATTAGAATCTATCTTAATTATCGCTAAATCTGATTTGACATCAGCACCGATCATCCTTGCCTCAAATTCTCGCTTATCGCTTAATGCAACACGTATTTTGGATGCACGAGACACCACATGTTCGTTGGTAAGTATATAGCCTTCTTTGTTTATTAGAACACCTGAACCCAGGCTTTTTTTATTGCTTCGATTTTTAGAAATAAAATCGTTAAAAAACTGGTCGAAAAGATTGTTTCCAAGGCTCCGGAAGGGATTACGAGGAGATGGGCCTATTTCAGAAGTATAAATATTTACAACTGCAGGGCTGACTTTTTCAACAGCAATTACAAGAGGGGTTCTACGCCTGTTTTTTTCCGTTTCCAGTCCAAATGAAATATCCAACGGTTGGAAAAACAAAAAAAAACAAAGCCAATGGACGCGCACGTTAATTTTATTTTAAAATTTTAAAAAAGATTNACGGGGAAGCCTTGAATACAGGCTCCCCCAGCTTTATCTATGGTAAAACAACGTTTATCCAACCTTGACGGCTATATAAATCGTTGTCCCTCCCCTTTTAACCAGGAAAAGAACCGAAGCACCTTTATTCACAGAACTCAATAAGCGCTGGTAATCTTGCAAGTTGCTTATTGGTGCACGATTGATTTCTGTTATGACATCTCCTCGACGAATTCCGGATTCACCTGCGAAACCGCCTGCTGTCACATCTGAAACAAGCACGCCTTGAATGTTTTCCAATTGTAAACTTTGGGCTAGTTCTTCGGTAATATCCTGAACTTGGAGACCTAAAGGGTCTGCTTTTGCAACTACCTCAGTTTTTTTATCTTTGAGAACTTCGATTTTTACATTTAGGGTTTTTGNAGAACCTTCGCGAATAACCTCCACGTTCACCACGGCATTAGGAGTGGTTGCGGCAACCATTTTCGGCAGATCTTCCATATCTTTAACAATCTTACCATCGAACTTTACGATGACATCACCACGTTTGACACCAGCATTGAATGCTGGNCCGTCTGGTATAACGTCACCNACNAAAGCTCCTTCACTCTGGTTNAAGCCGAATGATTTGGCCAATTCNGGTGTGATTTTTTGAATCATAACTCCCAACCAACCGCGAGTTACCGAACCTTTTTCTTTCAAGTCCTTCAAAATACCCTTAGCAATGTTTATGGGTATTGCAAANCCTATACCCACATTGCCACCGGAGTTTCCGGATATAATCGCAGTATTTATCCCTATAACATCCCCTTCAATATTAATCAGAGGGCCACCACTATTACCTGGATTAATAGAGGCGTCGGTCTGGATAAACTCATCATAGGGGCCAGCTCCAATGCTTCTACCTAAAGCACTTACCACACCAACGGTTACCGTATGACTCAACCCNAATGGGTTTCCAATTGCCATAACCCATTCCCCAACTTCCAGGTTTTCGGAACTTCCTAATTTTAAAAAAGGGAACTCATTTGGAGTATTTTCATCGCGATTAATTTTAATTAAGGCAATATCAGTTTTTGAATCCGAACCAATTAAGGTTGCGGTATATTCTTTTTCACTTCCTTCATCCTCAAGCAAAACAACAATTTCATCCGCACCTTCTATGACGTGATAATTAGTGAGAACATGNCCCTCTTTATCAATTATAAACCCTGAGCCCATTCCTCCTTTAGGTTTTTGATTAGGGCGCTCACCNCCAAAAAACTTATCATAAAAGTCACGGAAAGGATCTTGACCGCGTCCCTGACCTGGACCAGGNCCNGGCCTCGGGCTACGTCTTGGGGAACGAAAATTATTTTTCGGTTTTTCTGNCTTTGATTTTACGCTGACATTTACCACCGCCGGATTCTGCTTTTTTGCNNTCNCGACAAATAGATTGCTTGAAAGTTGTTGTGTAGCACTACTCAAAGCAAAAGAATCGTTACTGGTGAAAACCATCGCTAATGAAAAAGTAAAAAGCAAAACTGNTGTGGTTGAACGAAAAAACTGGAGAAAAGATTTGTGCATTTTAATAAACCTCAATAGAAAGAGCACCATTTTCGATATATATAGCCTCTGTGCTTTTAATGTTGAACCTAAACACAGNATTACCATTTAAATTTATTTAATTGATATTAAATTTTAGTTAAATGGAAATTAAATTTTCTTAATCTAGGCAATAATCACTCTAAAATTAATGACCCAACTTAAAAAGTGGGCATACGAAGGGAAAATAGAGAATTTAAGACAATTATATAATGCTTTTTTTGTTATTTACAACCTCAAAACCTTTATAAAACAATCCAACCTCTATTTGGGATCACCTTAATTAGATATTGACTCAATATAAAAGATCAATGATAATCAGGCCTAGAAAAGACCCTCCTAAATGTTGACTGCTGAAAAGGTTAAAGCTAGTTAGTTTGGTAAACCAATTTTAATTCATACATCAATATTTTAAGTTTATTAAAATTTAAACAATATATTCTTAATCTGCTTATGAGTTTTTTTCTTTCCGCCTTAGGCTTAATGATGGTTTTCGAGGGTATTCCCTATTTTTGTTTTCCCCAGAAGGTAAAATCATTTGCGGAAAAACTACCTGAGATATCAGATGGTACGTTAAGAGTTATTGGATTTTTTCTAATGATGATAGGGTTACTGGTTNTCTATATAGGAGGGGCTAACCATGCATAAACTTACAATAGCGTTTCTTTTCATTTTATTGCTTTTATCTGGGTGTGCTACATGGGAAGCATGGGACATAGGGTTAGATGAAGAGAGTGAGCCTCCACCCCCGCTAGTTATTGAAACTGCCCACCCTTTTTCCGACATACCCGTTCCATCTGGTTTTTCCCGGAATAATGGTAAATCATGGATATATGAATCAGGNTCAGGAACNGTTAAAGTAGGAAGGTTATTTTTTTCNGGCCGGAAAAACATGGATGAAATCCTTCCCTTTTACGAAAATGAAATGCTGAACAAAGGCTGGAATCTTGTGAACTCAATCAAAACTGAAAAGAGACACATCCTGAATTATGAAAAAGAGGGTTGGGTAAGTACCATAATGCTTCGTTCGAATATTGTTAGCACATTTATAGAAATTCAGGTCGGCCCTAAATAACAGGGCATTTCATAGCAGACCTTTAACTATGCCCGACCAATCCCCCAAGCAGTTACTATTAAATTTTCCCGCTAGACCTGAGTTTAAATTTTCCAATTTTGTTGTGTCTCTAGGGTCACGCCTTGCATTTGATGCAGCCATGAATTTTTGCTCCGAAAACCACACCCTCTACCAATCCCTATTTGTCTTTGGCCAGAAAAATTTAGGGAAAACCCATTTACTACTTTCAATTGGAAACCATGTTGCGGAGAGAGGTGCTAAAGCTCTTTACATTCAAGGAAAGGATTTTTCAAATAAAGTAGGTGAGCCAACGCAAACTCAACTCATGGATGTGGACTATTTTCTTTTAGATGATGTTGAAGANTTGACCTCCTCCAATCCTGCGCAGGAAAAGCTTTATCATATCTACAATACTATTATTGAAAAAGGTGGCAAGGTTGCTTTTACAAGTTGTTCTTCTCCAGAAAAAATAGANAGCGCAGAAAGCTACCTCACATCGAGGTTTCAATGGGGTATGCTTGCAGAAATAAAACCTATTGATGATAATACAACCGCAAAAATTATTCAGAAGTTAGCCCAAGATATTAATCTGATATTACCAGAAAACATCATTCATTTNCTTTTGTCTCGAATTCCACGAGATTTCTTTTCTATCAAAGATGCAGTTTTGGCTCTAAATCAAGAATCCTATCTGCAAAAGAAGAAGGTGACATTANCTCTGGTAAAAAAAGCCCTTAAAATTTTTTGACTCCAATAGAAACATTTAATATCGCCAAAAGTTTAACGCGTTGGGCTNAAGAGNGACCTAATTCGATTGCTCTACTTGAAATGCGCAGNGGACAAAAGAAAACATTTGAAGAACTGGAGCTGGAAAGNAATCGCTTGGCCTCCGGGATGATTCAATATGGAATGAAGCCCTGTGAAAGGGTTTTACTAATGGTCCCCTATGGAATTGATTTTGTAACTATCACCTTTGCTATGTTTAAAGCGGGCCTAACCCCAGTTTTAATTGATCCAGGATTGGGTAAAAAAAATGTACTCAAATGTATTGAAGAAGTCGAACCCCAAGGAATAATTGCGATCCCGTTCGTCCATGCAATAAAAAAAATCATTCCCAGTCCTTTTAAATCCATTAAGCATAATGTAACCGCTGGCAAAAGATGGTTCTGGGGAGGAACAACCTTAAATAACCTTAGAACCCTGGGAAAAATTGATTTTAAAAAAATTACCTTAGAAGAGAACCAACCGGCCGCTATTTTATTTACTAGCGGTAGTACAGGCCCAGCCAAAGGTGTGCCTTATACCCATGAAATATTTAATCAACAGATAAAAATTCTTAAGGATCAATTCAAAATTAGCCCTGGAGAAGCTGATCTACCCACATTCCCTCTTTTTGGTTTGTTCAGCTGCGGATTGGGAATGACAAGTATCATTCCGGATATGGATTGTAGCCGTCCCGCCCAAGTGGATCCAGCAAAAATTATAGCTCCAATCAATGATTTTAAAATTACAAACAGTTTCGGCTCGCCTGCTTTATGGGATACAGTAAGCCAGTATTGCATGAAGCATAATATTAAATTACCAAGTTTAAAACGTATTCTTATGGCCGGTGCACCTGTTTCCGGCTCCCTTCTGAGACGTTTTGAAAGTATCGTAAATAAAGAATGTAAAATTTATACGCCGTATGGGGCAACAGAAGTCCTACCCGTAACACAAATAGACAGACAAGAAATCTTGGAACAAACTTGGGAGTTATCTAACACTGGACAAGGTATATGTGTAGGACGTGCAATTTCAGGAGTTGAAATAAAAATAATAGCAGTATCAGACCTTCCGATATCCCAATGGGGCGATGTCAAAAAACTTGGCACAAATTCAGTTGGAGAGATTGTTATTAAAGCTCCGTGGGCCACCCAAAGCTATTTTAACCGAGAAAACTTGACACAACTCGCAAAAATTAAAGACGAAGATTCATTCTGGCATCGAATGGGTGATTTGGGTAGGCTCGATCAACAAAATCGTCTGTGGTTTTATGGTCGTAAAAGTCAGAGAGTCATTACAAAAAGTGGAACTCTTTACACCATTCCATGCGAAGCCATCTTCAATCAACATCCCGATGTCAAACGCTCTGCTCTGGTAGGCACTGGTTCTAAAAACAAACAGAAACCAATAATAATTATTGAATCTGCTAATTCTAAAAGAGTAAGTTCCTCAACAGGACGAGAAAAATTCGCAGAAGAATTGTTGCGGCACGGAGCGGCATTCCCTTTGACGCAATCCATACAAAAAGTACTTTTCTATTCTGATTTCCCTGTCGATGTGAGACACAACGCTAAAATTTTTCGCGAGAAACTTTCACTTTGGGCAGAAAATCAATAAATAATCTTCAAAAATTTTTAGATAACATAATACCTCCACCACGGCTATCAGCCCTTGGATAAATTGTAAAATGCTGGCCTTTTTTATTGTTATGCAACCTAAGGATAGTTTTAGAAGTGAAATAACCCAAAGCCGCACCAAAAAATACATCGGAAGCCCAATGCTTTTCATCATTGATTCTGGAAAGTCCTGTCAGACTAGCAATTCCATAAGATATAGGTTTTATGTAAGGAGTTTCTTCATATTTATTTGCGATAACGGTCGCGATTGCAAAGGCTGTAGAGGTGTGTCCAGAGGGAAAAGATTTATGATCCGTCGTAAACCCATCAAAGCTCGTAGAAGAATCTCCCGTTGAAGGTCGATGGCGACCCATCGAAACTTTGATTACCGTTGTATATAACCCTGTAACAAGGAAACTTTCGGTGGCAATTAAAGCAGTTCGCTTGGCCTTATCATTTTCATCATAATGCCCAAAAACATAAAAAGCCGCCAAAGCCGGAATGGCGACCAAACCATTTCCAAATGGTTCAAATAAATTCGCAAAATCATCGGTGGTGGAATTTCGATTGTCTTCAAAAACATCTCTTATTTCTTCATCGAGACCGATAAAAAAACCAGTTCCTACAGCAATAGAACCTGCCATTATCCAATCAGCACGATCCCATCTTGAAGGAGAGGTCGCGGTATAAGCTATATCGGAAAATATTCCTTTAAAGTAATCACGGT
>NZYH01000089.1 GCA_002697825.1 Nitrospina sp.
AAATTGTTGAGATAGCACCCACAGAGTTGCTCAACCAAAAAGCGGCACACCCCTACACCCAAGCATTACTAGCCTCTAAGCCATCCCTAAACCCGGCTGACAAAAAACGCCCAAAGCCCCTTCAAGGAGATGTCCCATCACCACTCTACCCCCCAACTGGCTGCCATTTTCATCCTCGCTGTCCAGAAGTTATGGATCGGTGCAAAAAAGAGTCCCCAAAACAGATGGAACTGGACAAGGGACATTTTGTACATTGTCACTTGTATGCCGAATAAAGAAATCATTTAAATCAATTAACTCAGTTCGATACCGATTTTAGTCTTATTTTTCATATTGATAGAGGAAAATAAAGAGAGCTAGGTGTGAAGTGGCAAAATTTTACAAAAAAATAAGAAAAATCCAATAATTTTTGATTTTACGCTAATTCTAGATTTAAAAAATACCGTTATGAACAAAACCATAGGATAAACAATTGGAATTAGGCAATTTATACAAGATTTAGCCTTAAATCAAGAACCTTGAGTATGATCAAGCAATCAAGCTAACCTACGGAAAAGATTGCAGAAACTTTGATGTGATGGTAAATTTAAAACTTCCAATTATTTTGAATTACTTACTTATCTTAATAAAGGACTAAACCGTGGATAATGCTACGCTCGGTGGGATCGTTGTAGGAGTCGGTCTGATAATAGGATCCATTTTAATAGGTTCGCCACTTAGCCTTTTTTTTAATGCCCCAGGACTTTTGATCGTTATTGGTGGCACTTTAGCAGCAACTTGCATGACCTTTCAGATTAAAGATGTGCAAGCGGCAGTTAAAGCAGCTGGTATTGTATTTAGCTCCGACAAACATGATTGGAATGAAATGGTCGCTACGATGGTCGAACTTTGTACTATAAGCCGTAGGCAAGGACTTGTTGCCTTAAGTAAATTGTCGTTTGACAACAGATTTCTTAAGAAAGCTTGCCAACTCATCTCAGATGGCACTAAAGAGGATTTAATAAGAGATACACTCCAAATTGAAATTGAAGCAATGAGGCAAAGACATTCAATTGTGCAAGATGTTTTCAAAAAAATGGGTTCTTACGCACCTGCCTTTGGGATGATAGGTACTCTCATCGGATTGGTACAAATGTTAAATGGTTTGGATGACCCTTCCTCAGTTGGACCTTCAATGGCTGTGGCTCTTTTGACAACATTTTATGGAAGTGTGTATGCCTTCATGTTTATGAATCCAATAGCCGGCAAACTACAAGCTAGAACAGCAATAGAAATTGTAAACCTCGAGATAATGTTTGAGGGAGCAGCAAGTATAGTACAAGAAAATAATCCCATGGTAGTTTATGAGAAGCTGTCCTCATTTATCCCTACAACTCTTAGAAAACCTATGGATGAAAAAAGGGGAAAAGGGAAATAAGTCTTAAAATTTTACAGTTAACAAATAAAAGTAAATTATCATGAGTCCTCGCGATAGCATCGAAATGGTAAAGGAACAACTCCGCATTCAAGCAATGGAGTTACAAAAACGTGATGCTGAAAAAGAAAAAGGTGACGCTAAAGTAAAACATATCCTAAAACTCAGCCAAGAGAAAATAAAAGACCTAACAGATACGGTCGCCAAAAAAGATGAAGAAATAAAATTTGTTTCTAGCGAAGCCACAAAGTCGAGATCAGATGCCAACAGCGAAAGTAATTCAGAAACTGACGAAAAACTCTCTAAAGAGATAGAGAAAAGTCAAAAAGCTATAAAGTTACTAAAAGAAAAGCTGGATAACTCGAAAAAAGAAAACACTGAACTTGCTGAAAAATTAGAAAACTCCTCTAAAGCTGAAACTGCTTCTCCCCAAGAAACCAACGAGGGAAAAAAAGATCCAAAACTCGTTAAAGCTCTTAAAAGACTAAAACTCAAAAATCAAGCTCTTGAAGAACAATTAGAAGAAAAGGGTGGCGAAACAAACCGAGACGACAAAGAAAAAGAAATGATGGAGCAGGAAATAAAACGGTTGCGTGAACAACCAGATGCTCAAAAAGAGTTAAAAAAGAAGGTCAAAAAACTAAAAAAAGAGAATGAAAAAGCTGTTGAAAAATATAAGAAAGAAATTAAAGAAAAAACAGAGCAAATTGCATCCTACGAGAAAGTTCTTTACGGCAAAGATGATGAAGAGGGAGAAGGAACTAAACTACCTTCCGAAATAATCAAAGAAATGAAGGAATCTCTAGCAGGACTGCAAGAAGATAAGGCTGAACTTGAAAAACAACTAAACTCCTTCAAAGAGGACTTTAAAAAGAAACTTGAAGCAGAAATTAAAAAACTTCAAGAGGAGTTTGANGATGAATTAGCAAATGCAAANAAANCNGGAAAAGGTGGNGGNGGCGATTGTCCNCCATGTGAAGAAGGTGCNCCCGAATGGATGGCTACCTTTGCTGATATGGTAACTCTTCTTATGGTATTTTTTGTACTTATGTATGCNATTGCATCTAAAAATATTTCAACAGTTAAAACAATTATTGAGGGCGAATCAACTAAGTCCTTGGGTGTACTTGAACTTATGAATGCTGTGGAAGTAAAGGAGTCAATTAGTAGTTTGACAGGAATGCAATCTGACGATATATTGTCCCAAATGGAGGAGGTCGCAGAAGATTCCAGTTTGGAAGTCGAAACCAATGCGGCCAAAATAATAGTTCGTGTACCTGGTGCGACCTTGTTCCCAGCNGGAAAGGCCAATCTAAATTTGTCTGCTAGGCCTGTTTTAGATGAAGTGATTCGGGTAGTAAACAAATACCCCAAGTATAAAATTCACATTCAGGGGCATACAGACGATGAGCCCATATCTACGGCAATGTTCCCCACCAACTGGGAGCTTTCCGCTGCAAGGGCCACAGCTGTCTTAAGATATTTTATTGATAGAGGTGCAGAACCCGAAAGAATGACTGCTACGGGTTACGCTGACACTTTTCCCTTGGCAAGAAACGATATCGCNGAGGGGAGAGCTCGAAATAGGAGGGTAGAATTTGTTCTGGAAAAAAAATAAAGATAAAGANAAAGAAAAAAAAATGTTTGAGAGCCCGTCTGAAGTGCGAGGATCTTTCAGAGTTTATCCATCAGAAGAAAATCCGATTCTCTTGAAGGTCGGCGATGCTAAACTGAAAGCGGTTGATATCAGTGCAGGAGGNATTTCATTCGACAACAAAGATTTCAAGTTGGGNACTACATATCCCATGCAAATAGCACTACCCAAAAATAAGGGAACTTATAAAATCGAAACTGAAATTCTTAAAATTGACGAAAAAAATGTTTGTCGCTGCAAAATAGTTGGCCTGAATGATGAACAAGAGGATGCAATACACGNNTATATTCTGGCCCGCCAAAAAGAAGAAATCGCAGAAAAAAATAGATGAANNTAGTTGTGATGACGTGAAAGAACCTCAGATAGAATCTTTTGCGCCTTTTTTATCCTCTCTTCTCTCCTCTATACCATTAGAAATTAATGNGCTCTGACAACAGCAAANCTTCAGCNTGGTCAGAAAAAGAATTACGGCTCGTCAATCACGTTGAGGTATTTCAGAACAAGCCAACTATTCTTAAAAAAGTTGAACAACGATTAATTACTTTACAGAAAGCGCTAGCACAAGAGGTAAATCTAATCTCTGCAAACCTACCAAGTGGAATAGACTTGGTGAAGAACCAAATAGCNAGAGGAGAAAATCACAACGGCTTTCCTTATCTATCTTTAGATTACCCACAAAACTTTTCCAAAAAAGAAATGCTCACAATGAGGACTCTTTTTTGGTGGGGCCACTACCTGGGGTTTTCATTTATCCTCAAAGGGGANAAACTTTCGATATATTTAGAAAGGCTAATAGAAAATTGCCACAAAAAATCATACAAGAACATTTATGTTTCCATTGCGCCCGATCCCTGGGAATGGGAAATAATNGATGAAAACTTTGTATTGGCNTCACAACTGGAAACTGAAGGCCTGCAAAAAATAGTTTGCTCTCTGGNTTACCTAAAAATTATTCGAGTATTTTCAGTCAAAAGCCAAAACTTTAAAACTCTAGACTGGTCAGAGGCAGGAGTTCAATTCTGGAAAGATCTCGCACCTTTGCTAAAATAAAAACTCAACTTTCAAGAAAAGACTTCACTTCTTTTTTTGCATCCTTGAGAATAGACACACCATCTCCCACCAATAAACTTTGAAATTCAAAANCCAAAAGTTTATTTAATNCTTTTTTTGCAAGTTCCAGGTCTTTATATTTATCTGGAGGNAGCATATTCAACTTCCCTGGAACCTTGCCAATTAGAGCATCCCCGAGAATCATGACACCTCTTTCCTTAAGAAAAAATGCAGACTCACCCGGTGACTTCTGATCTTCAAACTTAATACTTATAAGTCCACAAGGCAAAGTATCTCCATCCAAAAATGTTTTATTGGCATTTTCTTCCAATCCTGCACTATCTTTTTCATTTATCCAGACACCTGCCCCAAACCTCTTTCTAAATTCATTGCANTCTCTTTCATGATGAACATTGGAAAGTAAGATTGCCTTCACAGGATTTGCAGNATTTTTCCCCGCCAAGCTTTCTAATTCAGCAATATCTTTGTCTGTCATTCTAGGAGGATCGATCAGAACAGATTCTCCTCTGGAGACAAGAAAGTAGCCATTAAAATTTAACTGCTTTTCCTCAGAAAACTCATGCCATGTATAAATATCAGGAAGAATTTCTTTCATTGTATTTATCCCTTATTAAAAATTTTTAATTTTAGTTTTCCACTTTTTGGACGAAAATAAGAGGGTGCTTCCAAACTATACTTGATTGCTGAACAAACCGTGTNCCCGGTGGATTAGACAAAACTTTAAAAATAAGATTATGATGTAGTGAATCTGCAATTGGAGAAGTTTTACTTTCGGGAATATGTAACGGCGTAGGGGTCATAAAAGTTTTCCTCCCCTGCCCTTCTGCATAGGATTCATCTTTTAATAACTTGCCAACAAAAGGAGGTTTTCTTTTTAGACCGACCAAAAAAATATTATCCTTTGNAGGGGAATCTTCTTTACAAAATATTGCAATAGTNTTGACACCAAAATAACAAGACAAAGATGAATCTTTTATGTCAATACCGTAACTGTAAGCAGGCAGTTCGACCGGAACTAATATTTTGATATAATTGTTGCTATTAAATATCTTTTCTTCCCACTCGTGGCCAGGCNCCCACCTTTCCTGGTCATAGGATAGCGAGATAATGGGAATGGTTATTAACTGCTGGTTCTTCATTGCTTGAAAATNATAAATATTAATNNGAAATACNACNCCTTCTATTTCTGAGAAATGGATCGGAGCTTTAAAAACATTTTAAACCAAATTAATTTCAATTTTGATTTTTGGCAAACTATTAATTTTTACAACGTGAATCTATTTCACANAATAACGAGATGCNNAATTCAAGCTACAGTGAAGCATTAGANTATTTGTACAGTCTCACACATAGCGGAATAAAGCTGGGACTAGAAAATACTTCCAAACTTTTAGAATACTTTGAAAATCCACATCTTGGGATTCGGACCATTCATATAAGTGGAACCAATGGAAAAGGATCGACTGCNGCAATAATAGAATCAATATTAAGAACGGCCGGACTTAAAACAGGTCTCTACACATCTCCACATATTCTAGATTTTAGGGAACGGATCCAAATCAATCGCAGTTTAATTGAAAAACAGGACACAACCGAANTAATTCTAAGAATTAAAAAGGCCGTAAAAANACTAGACATACCNATAACTTTNTTTGAATTNGGTACNGTCTTAGCTTTNCTNTATTTTAAAGAAAATNANACNGACGTNAANATTTTAGANGTNGGTTTAGGAGGANGGCTAGACGCNACCAACCTTTGCNAAGCAGAAATCTCCATAATTACNTCGATTTCTNATGATCACACGGAATTTTTAGGNAATGANCTGAAGCAAATTGCCTTTGAAAAAGCCTCCATAATTAAGGAACGCGGTACAGTTTTTGCTCATATACCGNATGAGGAAATATTTAATGTTGTCAATAGTTTGGCCCAAGANCGAGGGGCTTCGATTTACAGGTTAAACAAGGAATTTCAAATAACTCAGATCGAGGCAAAAAGAGGCCACCAAATATTCAATTTTTTTACTGATAAAAGCAAATTAAAAGGTCTGAAATTGCCCTTAATGGGTCATTTTCANGCTCAAAATGCAGGTTTNGCNCTTGCAGCCTGCAATAANTTTTTAGGGAAAAATGATGAAGACGTAACTAGAAAAGGGTTGGAACAGGTTCAATGGGAAGGCAGGCTTGAGGTCATTTCCGAAGCGCCCATGGTGGTTCTGGATTGTGCCCATAACGTAGCCAGCGTCAGCAATATGACGGCGGAGCTACGCAAAAACCATGATTTTTCAAGGTGTTTGGTGGTTCTCGGGCTCATGAAAGACAAAGAAATTGACAAAATCATCGAAATTTTAAGCGATTTTGGTGACCNTTTTTACTTAGTTCAGGTTAACCCNCAAAGGGGTGAAACACCTGAAAGGTTAAAGGAAAAGTTTAAGAAATTTAACAAAATAGTTCAGGTCTCAGAAAGTGTTCCCAGTGCTNTACAGGCAGCCAAAGAAATTGCAAAGCCAGACGATTTGGTCTGCATTACTGGCTCTATATTTACCGTGGCAGAAGCTAAAAAATGTTTTAAAAATGATAAAAATCCTTTTAATACTGGGAATTCTCCTCACTTTCGTCAATGATGTTTCTTCCAGCGATGAGTTCCACCCAATCCCGNCAGGGTCTGACACAATTATTTCCTCATCAAATCAAAAGAAGAGCGAAGTGCCTGGTGCTTCTAACCTTATTTTTTCAGAAGANGAGGTNATTTTAACCGAATCTGGGTTCAACATAGTTCCCGGTTATATCCCAGATTGGTTTTGGGCCGATGGNACNCCTCTNTCCAAAAATGANTCCGAAACTTTGGANAGGTTGTTTCANCGCAGCNNTCANGATAANTCNCCTGAATGGTATTGGGGGGATGGTGAACCCCTATCCCCANCGGACNATGTAAAAATGCCAAAANCTCTAAACTTCCCNGACTGGATTCGCAAGAANAATACTGGAGTTAGTTCCCNCAAAAACAATAAATCTGCAAGAAAACCGAAAAAGGATGAAGTACTAATAATTTCTGATCACATAAGACAAAACGTAAAAGATGAGATCATATGGACCTGGGGAAAAGTAAAAATTCGAATGGCAAACAAAACCATTCAAGCGGATAAAATCAAGATCGATAATAAAACAGGTGAAGGCGTNGCTAAAGGGAACGTTATTTTAAAAAATGATGACGGCACTCAATTAAAAGCCAATATTTCACGATTCAACATTACAAGCAAAAAAGGAAAAATCTTCCAGACGAGAGGACGTCTTGGGAAAAAGTATTTTATAAAAAGTGGCAAATTATCNCGACTTTCCGACAGGCACTACAAAGCAAAATCTATATCTCTCACTACCTGCACTGGAAAGTTGCCTGACTGGTTATTTGAAGCTGAGTCCATGGATATTATTACCGGTGATAGAGCCGTCTTTACGGGNGGTGTTTTGAAAATACGAGATACACCAATACTTTATATACCTGCCGGTTATCTGCCAATGGACCAAAAAAGAAAAAGTGGTTTTTTGTTCCCGGGATTTGGCAACAGTGATATCGATGGTACTACCTTAAATAATGAATATTTTTGGGCAATNGATGANCATTCCGATGCAACTTTTAGACTCGGATATAGAAGCAAACGTGGCATTAATCCAGGGATTGAATACCGTTATACCCCTAGTCATACGACCCAAGGNTTTTTAACCGGATCATTAGTCGATGATAAAATAACAGGTGATACATACTGGAAGGTAGATGCACAACATACGCAAAATNTACCTATGGGTTTTAAATTCAATGGGACTTTGGATCTAGAAGGAAAAGAATTCAACAAAACTTTTAACGATAACATTAGCTTAAGAAATCGTCGGATTTCTAATTCCTANGCAACGGTCAGAAAAAGCTGGGATAGCAGTAGCTTGGAAATCCTGACTCGTTTTCGGGATAGCACAGATATTGCCAGCGATCAGACTCTCGGTGAGCTTCCTCAAATAACATATAAAGTTCAAAGACAAGCTATCGGAGAATCCCAATTTTATTTTAATCAAGACACCAGGTTCACCTCCTTCTTAACAGATCTCAATTCAGACCCAAGCGTTGACAATAACTTTTCTGTTCAGAGACTAGATTTTCATCCCCAGCTAACCCGAGCACTAAACATAGCACCTTGGCTTAACCTAGCAACAACCATTGGTTTGCGCGAAACCCTTTATAGTAAAGGGGAGAATAAGGCCGGCTTTTTTTCCCGCGAAGGTTTAGATTTGGTTTCAACACTTAAAGGACCTACCTTTGAAAAGGTCTTCGAAACCAATAATAAAATCATCCCTAAAGTTAAACATTTGCTGGAACCNAGGCTCACTTTCAGTTATATCCCTGACTTGGACAGAAANGATAAAGAAAAAATCAAATCATTTGATTTCATAGATAGGATCAACCCTCACAGCCTAATCAATTATTCTTTGACTCAAAGAATTTTTCTGAAAGAATCAGATGGCAAAGGTGATTTTGACACACGCGAAGCTGTAAGGTTTATACTCAGCCAAAGTTATGATCTCCTAGAAGCAGAGAGACGCGGAACACAGGAAAACCCCAGCGAACCTTTCTCGGATATACGTTTTGATATCGATAGCAGGCTTGCGGATCCCCTTTTACTGAATATGGATTCTACTTATGACGTAAACGACAAAGTTTTAAAAACTTTAAATCTTCAAATCGGNTTTAGACCGATGGATGCGCTTACCTTATANTTTGAAAGACGATTNACCCGNAGAGGCGATGNAACNTCNATGGCAACGGTGGATTGGGATTTCAAAAAAGGATGGAATTTAAAAGCCAGTACCAGACTAGACGAGATAACTGCAACTCATCGAGAAAGTAATTTAAGTTTGCTGTATGATGACCCCTGCAAATGTTGGGGATTTAATGTTGACGTTATCCAAAGAAACAACTTCAACAGCACATCAGCCACTAGTGCCGGGGCTCAAGAAACAAGATTTCTTATGGGGATTACATTTCGTGGGCTGGGTTCTATTCAATCAGGAACCAAAGAACGGTTCATTCACAAGAGTTTTGAACGTATAAAATGAGTGATTCTGCAACCTTATCAAAAATGGCTTTAGAGTCGGGTGCCATACGCTTGAATCCGGAAAAACCTTTCACTTGGGCATCGGGATATAAAATGCCAATATATAATGATAACCGGCTCTTACTAGGAAAAGCCGAGTATCGGGCCTTCATCTCAAAATTATTTGCAAGGTTGTTAGAAGATCTTACACAAAATATTGATGTAATCGCAGGAACTGCCACCGCTGGAATTCCTCATGCGACTTCATTGGCTGATCGGCTGAATAAGCCCCTTATTTATGTGCGGGCCGCCGCTAAATCCCATGGTATGGGTAATCAAATTGAAGGACCACTCACTTCCGGTAAAAATGTAATACTAGTCGAAGACCTTATTTCCACAGGGGGCAGCGCTATCAACGCTGTAAATGCAATTCGTAAGGCAGGTGGAATT
>NZYH01000090.1 GCA_002697825.1 Nitrospina sp.
CGTAATTCACGTAATTTTAAAAAATATTTACGAGAATTTTCTGGCTCGGGGTTCTGCGGGGGAATTGTCATCAAACCCTGAATCCGAATCCCTTTCAATTGCCCAAAATTGGAAAGTTGATCCTTCAACTCTGAGGGTGTCATTCCAAACTTTGCTTCCTCTCCAGAAATATTCACCTGCAACAAGACGGCTTGCGTCCTGTTCTGGCCTTCACAATGCGTGCTAATTTTTTCAGCTAAAGATAGGCTATCAACGGAATGGATTAATTCAAAACGGGAATCGAGATACTTAATCTTGTTTTTTTGAAGATGACCAATGAAATGCCAACCCACATCTGGGAGGTTAATCTCATCAATTTTAGTAACCGCTTCCTGGGCTTTATTTTCTCCGAAATATCTTGCTCCCGCTTGATAAGCAGCCAAAACCTTTTCAGAAGACGCTTGTTTGGAAACTACAATCAGTCGGATGGATTCAGGGTTTCTTCCCGCTTTTTTAGCAGCATCGCTAATATGATGTTTCACCGATTTAAAGTTATCAGCTATCAATGGAGTGGCCCGTTAAAGAAAGGATCAGTAAAGCGCTTGTTTTCCGCGCTCGCCAGTCCTTACTCTGATTGCATCTTCGACCGGGAGTATGAAAATTTTTCCATCACTCAAATTGCCGGTCTGTACGGTCTTGATCAACATATCAATGACTTCTTCAACGGCCTCAGTTTCAAGAACTATTGAGATCTCTACAGAGGGATGAAATTGGGGAACTGATGTTTCGGCATCTGATTTCATTTGCCCCATAGGTTTACCAATCCCTTTTACATCCACTACTGACAGACCCGGTACTCCAAGTTCGAATAATTTTTCTCGAACGGCTTCTAACTTTTCATATTTTATAAAACATTTGATCATTTTCATGGCATAAAACCAATTTAGGCCTAATTGTGATCTTTCGCAAGTGAGGAAAAGTTATTTGCGATTTACGGTCTCTTGGTTGGCTGGCAATAATAATTTATGCCAGTTATTTTTTTCCCAGTTACGTGCATCTTTGAAATTACGATATTCTTTTTCCTTCTTTTTGAATTCCGGGTGATGGCTTTGCCACAAGCCATTTTTCTTATAAGATGGGGCAAACTGGTGACACATTTCGTGATAAAGCGTCAACTCCAGAACATAGAATGGAACAAATTCCTGTTTCAAGCGAGGGTGAAGCCGAATGAGTTTTTTGTTCTCATCGTAAGATCCATAACGAAAACCTCTTTTATTCTGGGTTTTGACATCGCGTCCCCATTTGACAGTGGCCTGAATCTTTCCATTAAAATATTCTCGATTGAGCCTTTCAAACATCACATCGATATCTTTTGCATCTTCTGATAAATTTTCCTTAAGAGATTCGACCTCAATCTCAGATAATTTCTGGCCCTCTATATAATCTTTGATCAATGCTTTGACAGGATCAGAAAGTTCATTTTCTTTTTTTACCTTGCCCAAAACTTTTTGAGTCAAGTTCTCTAATACCACAGATTTAGGCTGATCAAATTCATCAAAATAAGTTTCGTTAAAGACTTCTAATCTTACGATCGGGTCTTCGGATCTAATTTGCAATTGACCTACATAATCCATACTATTTTTTTTAAGCGTGAACATTCGGATTAATTGGGAGGCCTCTTGTGTATCTTTTCGGTTTTCACCTAGGGATAATTTGCCCAAAGCAAAGGTTTTTAAGAGGTTTTGAACTGGTATTCGCGTTTGATTCATCAGGTAGGCCATAAGAAGAGTTAAAATATTTCAATTCCACTAAACTGCAACAAATATTACATCAGGATAGCACAAAAATCCAATAAAATTAGTTATTTAGAGGCTTTACAAATTTTTCAATATTCGATACTGTGTTAACTATGAAATCCATAAATATTTTTTTAATACTTCTGTTTTCTGTTTCCTGTTCGACAGGTATAGAGTCTAGTCGGAAGCAAAACAACTATGATCTAAAGGCAGATGTCGATCTGTTTTTATCCACTAGCGACTCGGATATAGAAGTGAAAACGCTCAAACGACTTAAAGACCAAAAGGTATCGCATACAGCTGTAAAAAATTTATTAAGACAACGGGCCAGACCAATTGAAGGGAAACGTGGCCTGCTTACAGGATTAAAATTTAAAACCCAAGGTAAAGAATATTCATACGCTGTGTATCATCCGGAAAAGGGTAACAAGCCTTTGCCCTTGGTTATAGTTTTACATGGGATGGGCGGCAGTGGCGATAATACTGCCACAAAATGGGCTAAGAGACTGAACAATGAGTTTATTGTTGTTTGCCCTTCTTACCCGATGGGTGCTTGGTGGTCACGCCCTGCAGAAGATATGGTTTTGGATTTATTAGATCATACTCGCGCACAATATAATGTCGATGATAATCGAATTTTTCTTGCTGGACTTTCTAACGGCGCTATTGGCGTCTACACCATCGGAATGTTTTATCCAGATCGATTTGCGGGTCTAATACCCATTGCGGGTAGTATCACACCACGCTTTATGAATTTTCTTATCAACCTAAGAAATACCCCTATCTATATGATTCAAGGAGCCCACGATCCTATTTTTCCAATACAATTGAGTCGCCGTGTAAATAAGATACTCTCTGATATGCGTTACCCAGTGGTCTACAGGGAACATGATAAGAAGGGTATGGCTCATGGAGGTCATTTTCTCCCAGAAAATGAAATTCCCGGTTTATTGGAATGGATTAAAAAGCAAAAAAGAAGTTTGAATCCAAGTAGGGTGCGCATGACTCGAGAAAACAATCATCTTGGTGCTATAAATTGGGCACGCCTAAACAAAGGAAAAAATCTTGCTTCGCTTGAACTTCCAGGCCCAGAAAGCCCTAAACCTAATAACCGAAATGGAAAAATTGCCACATTATTTGTTGAGCGAAAAGGGGAAAACCGATTTGAGGTAATGGGAGAAAATATTGTTGAGTACGACCTGTTTTTCAATACAGATACAGTAGACTTCGACAAAATAGTAACGATCACCACTCAAAAAATACAAAACCAAAATAACAAGCTGGTCGCAGGAGAGAAAAAAATCAGCTACCAAAATAAAATTAAAAAAGATCTCGCAGTATTACTTTATGGATATAAAAGGTTTCGAGATCCCCATCGCCTTTATGATGCAAAGGTCAATATACTTTTAGAAACAACCCTGGTTCAATCCCTGTCATGACTGAGGGGCCATCTGCCAAAATAGATACTCATTCTCTTTTAGCAAGATCCATGAATCTATTAGGTTGGGACCGGGTCACCTCCTCTTTGGCAAGCCACGCCTGTTCACCTTACACTCATAGTTTTTGCCTGCGTTTAAAACCTGAAACAGAGTTTCAAACAGCGCAAAAAAAACTGGAGGAAACGGAAGAAATGTTGGCGTTACTCGATTCACTGGAATCCTTTCCTATGGACCACTTTGAAGATATTCGTCCCATCTTCAAAGATGTTGAAGAACAACAAACAATAGATACAAATCAATGTCTCATTATTATGAAGTTACTGCGACTTTGCAGAAATCTTTGCAAAGATATAGGAAAAAAAAGTGCCTTTCCGCTAATTCAGCATAAGCTCTCACAACTTGATCCTTTAAAAGAGTTTCATAATGATTTAATTCGTTGTATTGATGATGAAGGTAAAATTAAGGAAAACGCCACTCCAGAGTTAAAACAAGCGATCCGCGAAATAGAAACTACCCGTACTAATCTAGAAGAAAAAATCAGAAAACTCTTTTCCAGCACGACTATAAAAGAAGCCTTGCAGGATTCTTATATCACCGAGCGACAGGAAAGACTGGTAATCCCTGTCCGCTCTGAATTTAAATCGAAGGTAGACGGGATTGTTCATGACATTTCAGGAACCGGCCAAACACTTTTTATTGAGCCCGCATCAGTGGTACCCCTTAACAACCAATTAAAAATTGCACGACTGAAAGTAGCAAAGGAAAAGGCTGCCATATTACAGTTTCTTTCAATACAAACCAATAAACATAGAGAACCTCTACAAAATAATATGGAAAACTTGGCAACCCTTGATCTCATTTATGCGAGGGCCCGCCTGGCAAAGACCATGGATGCTGTAAAATGTCCGATGAATCAACAGTTTAAAATGCAGCTGAAAGAAGCTCGCAATCCCGAATTAACTTTAGATGGCGAAACTGTCGTACCTAATACCATCGAATGGGAAGAGTCTACAAAAGTCGTTATTATCTCTGGCCCCAATACAGGCGGTAAAACGGTAACCCTTAAAACAATTGGACTGTTGTCTTTAATGGTAAGGTCCGGGCTATTTCTTCCCGTGAAGAAAAATTCCTCTATTCCTTTTTTCCCTGAAGTTTATTCGGATATTGGTGATGAACAGAATATCCAATTAAAGCTGTCGACTTTTTCAGGGCATTTGAAAAAAATAATTCGAATTATTGAAAGTGCGTCCTCGGGCGCTCTGGTACTTCTGGATGAATTGGGAATAGCTACCGACCCCAACGAAGGAGCCGCTCTCGCGGAATCTATTCTTCTAGAATTAAAGGAAAAAAATGTTGTGACCCTGGTTTCAACGCATTATTTTTCCTTAAAAATACTTGCACAAACTCAGGAAGGATTTTTGAATGCCTGTACCGAATTTGACCTAGACACCATAAGTCCGACCTACCGATTGATATTTGGTGCTCCAGGGCAAAGTGCTGCACTCGACACCGCCGAGCGTTTAGGATTACAACCTGAAATTATTGATCAAGCACGCAACATATATCAAACCAAAGATAAACAAGCTGAAAAATTGTTGGAAGACCTTACCCAGCAACGTTTGCAAATACATAAAGACCAAGAAAAAATCAAACAACTTAAAGTTGAAATCGAGCAATTGAATCGCGAACAAAACAAGATCACGCAAGAACTACGTGAAGAAGAAAAAGATTTTCAAAGAAATAAAAGTAAAAAACTACAGGAAGAGATACGGGCGGGAAGAAATGAAATTAGAAAAATGATTGAAGAGATCAAGGGAGAAAAAGCTTTACCTGAAATACGCAAAGTCGACAAGAAAATCCAAGCGATGAAAAATACTTCCTTACAAATAGATTACAATATGGAGGAATGGAGTCTTACCGCAGACCAGTTAAAATCCGGTGACACGATATTAATATTAAATCTAGGAAAAACTGCGACACTCCTTGAGTCTACCCGAGGAAAAAAAAATGTTCGGGTAAGAATGGGCAATATTAAAACCATCGTGGAAACCTCTTCCATACGTGGTAACCCTCACCAAATAAATAGTCCTAAAAATGCTGACCAGAAGATTTCAATGAACATTGAAACTGAATCAAAAAGTNATACATCCTGNGACCTAAGAGGTATGAACTCTGAGGATGCAGAAACAAAANTGGAAGCCTTTATAAGCCATGCCATTGCAACCAAAGCCAAAAGAATNAAGATTATCCATGGACATGGNATGGGAACTATCAAAACAGTCGTTAAAAACTATTTGAAAAAAACAGGACTTTGCAAAAATTTCTCNNCGGGAAGACGTGAAGAAGGCGGAACNGGAGTTACCGTAGTTGAATTTTAAATATTAAGAAATTAGTTTGCCTACTTTTATCTTAAGTTTCGGNACCAGCTCTTTTTCAAACCACGAATTTTTCTTCAACCAAATATTATTACGAGGGGAAGGATGGGGAAGGACAAAATATTTGGGTTGATATTTCTGCCAGTTTTTTACTGTTTCTGTCAAAGTAGCTTTTTTATGGGCTTTTAGATACCAGCCCTGCGCATATTGTCCTATTAAAAGCGTGAGTTCTATATTTGGTATCTTTTCAAGAATCGGATTCATCCACTTCTCAGCACACTCAGGGCGCGGCGGTAAATCTCCTGATTTTCCTTTCCCTGGATAGCAAAAGGCCATAGGTACAATGGAAAAATATTTTGTATCATAAAATTTTTCTTTTGGCACCTGCATCCAGTCACGCAACCTTTCACCACTTGCATCATTCCAGGGAATTCCGGACTCATGCACCTTCATTCCCGGGGCTTGNCCAACTATAAGAATTTTTGAATTNTCAGAAAAAGAAAAAATAGGTTTGGGTGAATAGGGAAGATCAGCCTCACAAAAAGTGCATGCTTTTATATTTTTTTTAAGCTCATTTATTGTGTTAGATTCTTCCATAAGGATATTTTAATAAAAGGAGAAATCAAATGAACAGACAAACATTATCAGTCTTTTCACTATTTTTAGTAGGAGTTTTTTCTTTTGTAGGTGTGGTGGGNAGTGGAGAAATTCAGACNATTACACTTCATGGGAAACCTTTAACCCTNATTGGAAAAAAATCGCAGATGGGAAAAAGATTACCGACNCTNCGTCTTCCTGGCCTTGGAATGAAAATGATTGATTTGCAATCGTTTAAAGGCAAGGTAACAATAATGAGTGTGGTTCCTTCTCTGGATACTCCTACCTGNGACAAACANACTCATATACTAAGTGAAGAAAATAAAGGGCTNGACAAAATCGCAAATTTGGTGACCGTCAGTCGCGATCTCCCCTTCGCGCAAAAACGGTTCGCNAAGAACGCCAAGATAAACAATATAACTTTCTTGTCAGATTACCGGGACGCTGAATTTGGNACAAAGACCGGATTATTAATCAAAGAAAACCGACTTTTGGCCAGAGCCATATTTGTATTAGACCAAACTGGAGTTGTTCGCTATCTAGAAATCGTTTCTGAACTGGCTAAACTTCCAGACATGGATAAGGCTATGGATTTTGCCCGTTCACTTTGATTATTTATACTTAACTTTCCTGAGTTTTTATTATACGACTACAAAAAAAGGAGCTTTAAACTTTGCAGCTCTGATTTTTCAGAAGNTTTTTATTAACCCTTTCAAGGCTAGACGCCGTCATATCAAAATTTGATATGTAAGGCTAATTAAAAACTTGAACCAACTCGCTGAAAGCTTTTTTTTCTTTTTTCAATTTACTTTCATTACCCAAGACGCACACATTACCTTCATCCCGAATTTTCTGGAACATTTCTGAGTATTTTTTCAGGTCGTCTAATTGTGTAGCTAATAATTCGCGCCGGATTTGCAATTTCATCTCATGTGTCCGACCTGTAAGATAATCTATCATCGAGGAAGACCCTTTTCGATCAGGCGTAAGAGGCGGATCCATTTTCCCAACACAACCAATTATTAATTTCTTNAATTCCTCAGGGGGAAGATCCAATTGAGCAAGAAAATCTGAGATCTCATCATATATCCTTAATGTTTCTGATAAATTGGGATCACGATAAGAGACGAGGCCATAGTCACCGGTTAAAAAATTGAAAGAATTGCTACTACCATAAGCTCCACCGTGCACGCGCACTTTATCCCATAAATAACCAGTACGGAGCAAACCTTTTAAAACTTCAAATTGCCCAGTGTACTTGAATCCCATTTCATATAAATTTGCACCTTTACCAACATGCTGGACATTACTAGCAGTTAAAAATCCTTCATTAGGAGGAACCATATCAAAGTTCCAATTCACCACATCCCATTCTTTGTCAGAAAGAATACCGTATAGACTATCCATACGTTTTTCAATCTTTGCATAATCNCTCTTTTCACAAGTAATATTGAAAAGGATGTTTTGTTTGGTGAAAATTCGCTCGGCAACTTTTCGGAATTGCTGTGCAACACTTTTCGGATCATCCTCTACTTCTTTAAGAAGATTTTCAAGAAACCTGTAATAAGTTATTCCGTCAGTCAATTCATCAAACTTTCCAAGACGAGAATGATAGGACTGCAATCTTGACATAACATAATGATTGCCACTGGGAACAATAGAATCTTCTAAATCTGCCTTTGCACTACGAATGATCTCTACCAATCTTTTGTTATTTTCAAAACTATACTCAGAAAACAATTCCTGAAACAAATCAAATAAATCATCTACCTTCTCTGTCAGGGCTTTACCATTAAAAAATATATAAGAAATGATGGATTGTCTATCTTGAGTCGTTGCTGAGGAATAATGAGAACTACGAATTCCACCGGTATGAATTCCTATCTTTTTTGAAATTTCCATATAAGAACTGTGTTTTGTTCCCATTCCTAAAATCAAGGAACCCAATAGCGGCACATATTGAAGCATTTCCTTGGGCACTCGTTGGATATTAAAACCAATTTGGGTATAAGCAATATGGTTGGTAAACAAATCATGGAATAAAACTGTCTTCCCACCTGAGTCCTTAACCTCCAAAGGATACTTTTCTAAACCATCTGGAACGTCTTTAATTTCTAATGACGGCAGAGTGGATAGAGCTTCTGAGCTATCTGCCTTCAATTGGTTTTCCTGAAGTCTACCTGTTTCTTCTATGAGGTTTTTTATTTCTTCTGTATTTAATCCTTTTTTAATTTCCTTAAGTATTTTTCTTTCTCGCGCATCCATTTTTTTACCCAGATCAGATTTGGGAGATGCTATCAAAATACTTTTATGGCTATTTTCGATCAAATATCGGCTTATCAAGTTTTCAAAGTACCCTTGGGTGGANTTTTTCTTGATCTTTCGCATCACCTTTTCAAATTTTAAATGAGAAAAGGGATCCTGGTCATATAACCACGAGCCCAAGGCCTGGATATTGTAAACAATACCCTTTGCAAAACCACCAAAGTTTGCTTCTCGCAAACGAAAATCTACTGAATTAAGAGCAGATAGAACCATATCTTCCTCTATCCCATTCTTTACAAGATTTTTTAAGGTCANATCTATTATTTCTATAATTTTTTCTTCGTGTTCTGCCTCTGTTCCTTTNANNCCAACAGCAAATAAAGTTTCNGCACGATTATCATCAAACCCACCACCAATNATTTCACTTCCTAACTGAGANTCAATAAGCGCTTTGCGNAGNGGNGACGCAGAAGTTCCCAANAGGAGATGACTTAAAATACTAAAGGCCAGNCAATGCTCATAATTNNTCGCNTTATCNAGCTTGATTCCCATTAATACGTAGGTCTTTTTATCTAAAGACTCCTGACTGGATACCGGATAATCAAATGCTTTTCTTTTTGGTTTTCTGAAAGATCTCTGGTGTTTTATAGATGTATTAATATCTATGCGATCAAAGTCTTTTAAATATTTTTCATGAAGAAAGGATAGGTACTCGTTTGTATCTCCATCTCCGTATAAAAAAATCCTACTATTGGAAGGATGATAATGTTTTTCGTGAAATTTTTTAAACTCTTCATAAGTTAAATCAGGTATGTTTTTAGGATCACCACCAGATTCATATCCGTAGGTCGTAGAAGGAAACAAGGAATGCGCTAGTGCTCTGTCGATACAACTTTCTGGATCAGAAAATACACCCTTCATTTCATTGAAGACTACACCCTTATATACAATTTTGTCTTCCGGTTTTGTCAGTTCATAGTGCCAACCTTCCTGCTTAAAAGTATCCTCAGAAATTATCGGATAAAAAACCGCATCCATATATACGTTCATTAGATTAAAAAAATCTTTTTTGTTTCTACTCGCGACAGGATACATTGTCTTATCAGGAAACGTCATAGCGTTCAGAAAAGTTTGCAAACTTCCTTTCATCAACTCCACAAAAGGTTCTTTAATAGGAAAATTTTTGGAACCACAAAGGACACTGTGCTCGAGGATATGGGCAACACCGGCATCATTAGTTGGAGGAGTTCTGAAAGTGGCGCTAAACACTTTATTATCGTCATCATTTTCCAGCACCATCACTTCCGCACCGGTTCCCACATGTTCAAAAAAAAGACCGAGTGATTTTAACTCTTTAATCTCTTCCTTTTTGGTCAATTTAAACCCGCTATAAATTTGATTGAGCTCAAAACTCATAAATTTTTTTCTCCAATGATAATATTGTGAGACAGCAGCATGCTGAACCCTCATTTTAGTGATTAAGATGTCTATATTTTTTCAACGATTTAATATAATTTATCTACTTAGCCTTAATATCCAGACCAATAGGACAGTGATCAGAACCCATAATATCTGGGGTAATAAAGGAATCTTTTACTTTTTTCATCAAATTTTTAGTCACAAAAAAATAGTCAATACGCCATCCTATATTTTTTGCTCGTACATTAAAACGATAGCTCCACCATGTATACTGTTCTGGCTGCTGATTAAAAGCGCGAAAACTATCGACATACCCATGATTAATAAAATTATCCACCCATTCCCTTTCTTCGGGAAGGAACCCTGAGTTTTTCTCGTTGGCCTTTGGATTTTTTAAATCAATAGGTTTATGAGCTGTATTCACATCACCTGTTATTACCAATTCTTTTCCCTGTCTACGTAATTCCTCACAATGATCCAGAAAAGCAGAATAGAAATCCATTTTATACTGTAACCTTTCTGGCCCACTCGTACCATTTGGGAAATATACATTGAGCAGATCAAAATCTTTAAACTCGATTCTGACAACTCGGCCTTCGCAATCAAAACGTTTAATCCCCATTCCCAGATGAACAGTTCCTGGTTTTTTCTTAGTGAAAACAGCAACTCCACTATAACCCTTGCGATCGGCAGGGTTCCAAGTTGTGTGATAACCTTTTGGGTTTAAAATATTATCATCCAGGTCTTCAATCCGCGCCTTAATCTCTTGTAAGCACACCACATCAGGTGCCTCATCATTTAACCAATCGAAAAAACCTTTTTTGACTACCGCCCGTAAGCCATTTACATTCCAACTGAATATTCGCATGAAATTCTATAAAATTGAAAAGATTTAAAGAAATTTACTTCGGAACAAAGGCAATCCCATTCCAGTTTGATAAGTAGGCCAGTGTAATCCAAATAAGGGAAATAATTCTTAAAATAAATTTAAGAATTATTTCCAATTACCCAGATAAAATGCGGCAAGGTAAACCAAAAAACCTATCCATAAATTTCGACATAATGTCTGATAATACTTAAATGAATGCAAATCTTCCTTTTCAGTATCGAATAAAAACCAATATTCCAAAATAAACCAAATCGGTGGACCTATAGCCCAGCCACCAAATATTATATAGCGTGGACACCCGGTTAAGTGAGAATGGTAGGTGTATCCGAGACCAATAATAATCAAAAAAAGTCCCAGCAATTTTCGAGCTTTACTTTTACTCCATATATTTTTCTCGAGTCCAGAGTTCATTATATCTTTCTATAAATAATTTAGTTTACCCACCAAACAAATATAATAACAGGCTATTTTAATTAATAATAATCCCATATTAAGGAATATTCCGGCTTCTTTATAAGACAAGATTATTCCAACGAAATGGCTCAACAATACTCTAAAAAAATAATATAAAATATTTAATTTCAATAATTTAGCCGTTGCTTCTATTTTTAATTTAAAGCCGTGGTTTTTGATTTAAAAATAGGGTATCCTTAAATTACCCTTGTATATTAAATCTAATTTTTTAAATAGACAGACAACACAATTATCTTAGGGAGGATAATGTATGCGGCAATGTAGACGAGCGGGTTTCAAGGTGTTCATGTTGGCCTTTTTTATATTAGCCCTGGTGGTATCCGCTATGGCTGCCGAAGTACCAGATCCTACTGCATGTGATAAAGATGGAGCAACTGCTCGAAAAGGTCGGCCGGGTGTTGCCCCTGTAGAAGTAAGAGATGGTGTTGGTCCCACAAAAGAATTAGTTCGTGATGGGATATATTCCGCTGCAGCTAAATCTTCTGGAACTGTTTCAAAGGGAGATAAACGCCATTTGTGCTTAGCATTATCCCCCATCAAGGACCCAGAATCTCGTTACAAACATAAAGATCACAGCAATTACTACTGTACCCTGATTTTAAATAGGGACAGTCAAACTTATTGCTATGCTGTAGTAACAGGCGATCCTAACAAATGTAAAAATATTGTAAGTGCTGAGCTTGAAAAGGTTTGTATGAAGGAAAGTCGTGCAAAATCTAAATAGCATCACCTAAACTATCAAAAAGGGTGATCCTAAAGGGATCACCCTTTTTTTCTTTCTCCCATGAGCAAGATTGAGCTTGATGTCCGAAATCTTGAAGTCTCCTTCTCCACTCCTCAAGGAAACTTTTCTGCTGTAAATGGAATTAACTTTCAACTTTATAGTGGTGAAACTTTGGCATTGGTAGGCGAGTCAGGTTGTGGAAAAACAGTAAGTGCTCTTTCTATCTTAAGGCTTCTTCCAGAACCTCCTGCACAAATAATCAGTGGCGAAATAATTTATTCGGGATGCAATCTCCTTTCCCTGAACTCCAAACAAATGAGGAAGATTAGGGGTAAAGAAATTTCTATGATTTTTCAAGATCCCATGACCTCTCTAAATCCTGTGCTGACCTTGGGTGAACAACTTACTGAAACTCTTTTGCAACATAAAAACCTAAGTAAAAAAGAAGCATTAAAAAAATCTTCAGAATTGCTTGGCAAGGTGGAACTCCCCTCCCCTGAAGACAAATTAAAGCAATACCCACATCAATTGAGTGGAGGCATGAGACAGCGCGTGATGATTGCTATGGCCTTGGCCTGTGAACCTAAAATTTTAATCGCTGATGAGCCCACCACAGCATTGGACGCCCTTATACAGGCGCAAGTTCTGAGGCTTCTCCAAAATCTTAAAGAAGAGACTGGAATGTCTATGCTACTTATCACCCATGACCTTGGAGTGGTTACAGAAATTGCAGAAAGAACCATGGTAATGTATGCAGGAGATGAGGTTGAAACTGGCCCAACTCAAGATTTATTGAAAAATCCTCATCATCCTTATACAAAAGGTTTGATCTCTTCTCGTCCAAATTTAAACTCTGAAAAAAAAAGTGGGCAACGGTTAAAGGAGATCGCAGGAAATGTTCCTAACCCGAACCAACGTCCAGAGGGCTGCTCTTTTCACCCACGCTGCAGTTGGGCCTTCGATAAATGTAAAACACAAAAACCCGCCTTACAAAATATCAAGCAAGACCGTCAATACAGCTGCCATCTTGATCCGGACTCTATATGAATATAGCCAAGTCTTTTCTAGAGGTAAAAGACCTTAAAAAAAAATTTCTTTCTAGCAAACCATTATTTGGAAAAGTTCCTCCTGCCATCCGAGCCGTCGATGGAATTTCTTTTTCACTAAGGGAAGGAGAAACTCTAGGTCTCGTAGGTGAAAGCGGAAGTGGAAAATCTACAGCTGCGCGCACTATACTGCGCTTGGAAAATCCTACCGCAGGCTCGGTCCACTTCAAGGGGCAAAATCTTGCAAATCTTAAAGAATCAGAACTTCGATGCCTTAGAAAAGAAATCCAAATGGTTTTTCAAGATCCTTTTTCCTCTATAAACCCAAGGCGAAAAGTGGCGGATGTCTTGCTTGAACCTTTTGAAATTCACAATTTAGATACAAATGTTTCTGAAACTGTAAATGGGCTTTTAAATCAGGTTGGGCTTTCACCTGACCATTTAAATCGATATCCTCATGAAATGAGCGGTGGCCAATTGCAGCGCGTGGGAATTGCCAGAGCCATTGCCCTAAACCCGAGCCTAATCATCGCCGACGAACCTGTTTCCGCCCTAGATGTTTCTGTGCAGGCCCAAGTAGTAAATCTAATGATGAGCTTAAGAGAAAAGTTGGGAATATCCTATATTTTCATTTCCCACGATATGGGTATTGTAAAATATTTTTGTGATAGGGTTGCTGTAATGTATTTAGGAAAAATTGTTGAGCAAGGTAATTGTAAAAATGTTTTTAATTCGCCAATGCACCCTTACACTCAAGCATTAATACAAAGTGCTCCAGACTTTAATTCTCCAATTGGGCTCAAAGAGATACAA
>NZYH01000003.1 GCA_002697825.1 Nitrospina sp.
TAAAGGACCTCACATTCATAAAAATCGTACAAGTTATTTTTTATGTTTACAGGGGGAAATGATTATTGTTATACGAGATAAGAATGAAAAATATCATGAAATTGAAACTAATTCTACTGAATCAAAATTAATTTCTGTTTCAAATGGTACTCCTGCAGCCATAATCAATCCTTCAAAAAATATTTCTAAAATTTTAGTTCTTGCAGATGTAGCATGGAAACCTAATGATAATGAGATGGAAAATACAACATTTGATGATTATGACTGGAATAAATGGAAAAAAGAACAAATTATATGATTTGTTTTTAATAAATTCTTAATATTTTATATACTTGAATAATAAAATTTGAATTAATGCCAGCAAAGAAAAAAGATCTAAAATTACTTTTTGTTAAGCCATGTCTACGCCCTGGTGGTTTTACAAAACTACTTCCTGTTGGATTAGCTTCTGTAATGACATATTTTGAATCTAGAGGTTATCGCTTTACATTACTGGATATTGATATTGATGAATTTAGCGACGAATACGTTGAAAATTATATAAAAAATAATCATTTTGATTTTGTCTTAACTGGAACAATAATTACTCATTACAAATGGACTAAATGGTTTGTAAACATGACAAAAAAACATCAACCCGATTCATGTATCATTGTTGGCAATTCTGTCGCTGGTTCAATTCCTGAATTATTCTTGAATAATACTAAAGGAGATATCGTTGTAACTGGGGAAGGTGAAATATCTGCATATGAAGCAGTAGAAGCAGTACGTTTAGAAAAAGATTTGAAAACTATAGAAGGAATTTCCTTTAGAGCCGATGATGGAACAATTACCACAACTGAACATCGAAAAGTTGGTGACATCAATGATTTCCCAATGATTAATTGGGATCACTTTGATGTTGAACGTTACATAACTCAACCTGAAACATTTCCTGACAAAGATGCTGATCCAGAAGATATGCGTGCACTCCCTGTAATCACTGCTAGAGGTTGCGCATTTAGATGCTCATTTTGTCATTTTGTCTTTTGGGATGATCCTTATAGAAATAGAAAACCTGATGCTATTATAGAAGAAATTGGACAATTACAAAGTAAATACAACATAAAATACATAAATTTCTGGGACGATCTTAGTTTTGCATCAGCAATTCAAATGGAGAAATTCTGTAATAAGATTATTGCAAGTGGTTTAAAATTCAAATGGATTGCTTCTGTACGTGTTGATCTATTTTCTAGAGGAAGAGCTAAAGGAGAAGATGCATTAAGAGTTGCTAAAAAAATGAAAGAAGCAGGTTGTTATTCAGTTGGCTTTGCATTAGAATCTGGAAACAAAGAAATTCTTAAAATGATGAATAAGGAAATCAATCCTGAAGAATTCTATGATACTGCTAGTGTTTTAAGAGAGGCAGGAGTAATATGTCAAACAACTGTCTTGTTTGGATATCCACAAGAAACAAAAGAAACCATCAAAGAAACTTTTGATCAATGTCTTAAAGCCGGTTTATACCCAAGTATTGGATTTCTTATGCCATTACCATACACTGCAATGTATGATTATGCAAAAGTAAATGGCTTCATTACTGATGAAGATGCTTACTTAGACTCTATTACTGAAAGGCAAGATATCAATATCAATATGACAAAATTATCCAATGAAGAAATAATGGGTGCAATTAAAGAAGGCGCAGCAAAATTAAATGAAATGCTAGATCTTGGATTAAATGAAGATACTTACATCAGAACTAAAGGTTACAAAAATAGACTGGATAATCTTAAAAAACAAAGACCAAAGTTAGATGCCAAAAAAATTAAACGAAATGTAAATGATATGAGTTTCAATTATGCTCAAACTGATTTCAAGTTTGAAGAACAGTCAAATGCTTAATCTGAATTAAATATCTTAAACATATGTTTTGCAATTAAAAATTCAAATGGAGTATCAATCATTAGACCAGTTTCAATAGGAATTTCAAAAGGTAAAATTTTTGGCGTATACCATGTTTCAGACTTTCTAATACTCTTTTTTGTCATTATATGCAATCCATTCATCTGATAAACTATTGGTGATGATTGACGACTTGTTGGTCTTTTTTTGAGAGGTTTGACAAGTTTTAGAAAACCCTTTGAATCTTTTTCTACAATATTGTAATATGGATTAAGATGTTGTTTGTATACCCCAAAAACTCCATCACATTTTTTTTTATTCAATAATTCAACTGCACCTTTCACATCTTTCATTCTTAGAAATGGAACTGTCACATCAAGATTTACAATAACATCAAATTTGTAATTCATATGTTCTAATTTTTTAATTGTGTGTAAAATAACATCTGTAGTTGTAGCATTATCTGTTGCTAAATATTTAGGTCGCATAAACGGAACTTCTGCACCATTTTTTTTTGCAATTTTTGCAATTTTTTTATCTTCTGTAGAAACTACTACATAACTAAAAATTTTAGATTTTAGTGCTTTACGTACTGTGTGTGCAATTAAAGGTCTACCGCCAATTTCTTTCAAGTTTTTTCCGGGAACACCTTTTGAACCTCCTCGTGCAGCAATGAAACAAAGTGGTTTCAATTTCATTTATTCTCTTCCTCTAAATCAAGAATTAATTTGTTAGTATAGGTAGATGTATCAAAATATGCACTTTCGAACTTTTTCGAACTTTTCAAACATTCTAAAAAATAACCAACTGATTTTTTTAAAGAATTTTCACCAATAGTTTGAAAACTAAAGTCAATTTCTTCTTTATTTTTAGGATTTGTAAATAAACCATTTTCATCAAATGTATCTCTTGGATAGGAAATTTCCATTTTTCCATCTTTTATTATTACAAATCCATTTGTTCCAACTATGACAATATTTTCTACAAGTGGTGTTGCATACGAAGTAAAAATCGATGCTACTATACCACTCTCAAATTGTAAATTTACTGAATTTGTATCAAATGATGTACCATTATCAGAAATTAATCTAGGTAGATAGTTTGAATTTATTGTTTTTCCAAAATTGAAAATCATTAAATCAATCCAATGTATGGAACTATTTTCAATTATATTGTGCAAATTATTTTCACCATCTGCTCTCCAATCTTTTAGATATTTTTCCTTGAAAGCCAGTCCTTGAGATGTAATAATGTTTATTTGAATAATTTTTCCTAGTTTTTCAGATTTTGAATATTCTTTTAGTAAATCATTGAATCCACTAAAGCGTAAATTAAAACCAAAGAAAATCCGTTTTTTTTGTTCACTGATCAGTCTTTCCAAATAATCAATACCTTCTGAAGATGTTACGGGAGGTTTTTCACAATAAATTAGACAATCTGAATTTTCAATCATTTCTTTTAGGTATTCAAAATGTGTATTATTTGGAGAAGCAATAAAAACTCCATCACATTCATACAAATCTTTTAAATTATTTGTAATTCTTGAATCTTCGATATTTTTTGTGGGATGATATATGTATGAAACCTCAACATTGTCTGTTCTCTCAACAATATCTAATAACTTCTTAGCATGATTCTTGTAACCAATAAAACCGATTTTATGAGTCAACTGGACACCTATCACATGGGAATATTTGATTTCTATTATTTTTCAAATGTTCATTCCTCAATTCTGTAAACTTATTACTTTTCCAAATATNTTTTATTGATTGATCTTTAACTGAACCAACACTTAGCTCACTTTTATAATCTATATCACATGGATTGCATAATCCATCATACCAAATGTACATTCTTTCCCAAAGGTAATTGCATGGGCCTGGAGCCATTATCTCTTTTGGATTATGATATGTGTCCCATCTATTTTCCATTTCTACCATTACAACATTATCAACATATTTTTTCCAAAAGTCTCTAAATTTTTCTGGATCTTGGCTCTTTTCCACTTTAACACCACTTACTCTAGTTTCAATTTTTGAATTCGGATAAAATTTTTCTTTAATGTCTTTGAATTTTTTCACATTATCAACAATCTCTTCAAAAATTCCTTTAACTCTAATCGATTCATATTCCTCTTTCTTGTAAGAATCAATTGAAAATACCATGTTTGTTACACCACTTTTAAGAATTTGATGAATTAGTTTTTCATTTAGTTTGGTTCCATTAGTATTAATTTTTAATTCAAAAAATTTTCCCGAACAATATTCTAACATCTCCCCTAATTTTGGATGTAAAGTTGGCTCTCCTCTTGATGCTAAAGTTATTGCTTTTGTACCGCCTGCTACTGCATCATCAATAATTTTTTTGAAAAGTTCAAAATCAATCATTCCCATAAATTTATTATTTGATGTGAACGTTTCATCAATTTGAAAACACATTATGCAACGTAAATTGCATGCTGAAACAGGTTCTATTAGTAGATAAACTGGAAAATCATATACAATTTTCTGTTTAGGAAAATAATTCATTTTATATCTAAAAATTAGATATTCTGCCCAAATCTCTTGTTTATTTGATTCTAAAAAATGAACTTCTTGTGGAGATAATAAAGTTAAATTATTTTTTTCAAATAACATGAGAATTTGGTTCAATATTTTTTGATCTTCAGTTTTTTCAATTAATTTAGATTGTTCTTTTAAAATTATAATTAATGATTTCACATCAAAATCTTTTTTTGTTAAAAATGTGACTCCTTCTCTAGTCATAAATATAACTAAACATTCCCTTATAATAATATCATTCTAAACATAGCTCTAATATTTTATGAATAAACAATATAACCGACACATCAAAAATTAAGTTGATTATTAGTAAAATGGAAAATACAATATGCATAATTGAAAATCTGAATGACATCAAAATAATAAAAAAACAATTAAACAATCATCCAAATCTAAAGATATTCACATTAAATTATAACACCCATAGACTACTAGAAAAAAATAATATTAGTCATAAAATTGGAGAATATTATCTTACCAATGATGACAAAAAACTCATTAATCAATTAGCAACTGATATCACACTAAATTGGTGGAAAAATGAAGAAATTAGACGCATACTTACAGTCGATAACATTACTATTCCTGAATTTATTGAAATGGAATTATTTCAATATATTTTAAGTATTTTTAAAAGTGCAAAAACTACTCTTAAAATTATTCAAGATATATCTCCAAATGAAATTTTATCTGTTACAAATATCAATCCATTTTTAAAATTAATTTGTGATGAAAAGAATATTAAATTTCAAAATTTATCTGATGGAAAAATATCATCACTTCATTATGATAGAATTAATATAAAATATAATGTTGGACCTATCCCACTTTCTATTACAACCTCTAGAACAAAATATAAAAAAATTAAAAATTTCACTGAAAAAATATCTCAAAAATCGTTTCGCTTATCTCCTAACAAAAACCAATCACAAAATGATGCTATTTTACTACTTGAATTCAATCCTATAACTTATGAAATATTAATTCGTGAATTGGGAAAATTAGGAAAAAATATTTTTCTATTAAATCAACGTCGTCCTGCAGTTTTAGGCAAAAAAAGTTTGGAAATTATCAAAAAATCAAATTGTAAAATCATTGATTTAGCAAATTTTGAACGAAATATTAAGTCACAAATTTCAAATGAAAAAAAATTATTAATGAAAAACCTTGAAAAACTCTGGCAAAATGATTTAATTTTTGAAAATATTTTTTTAATTGATTCACACAGTCTTTGGTCTTCAATCAAACTAACTTTTAGTAATATGTGTAATGAAAGATTTCATGAATCTTTAGAACGTATTTTGCTCTTACAAGAATTATTTTCTCAGTATAATATCTCTGAAATTTTAGAATGGGCTGAAACAGGTCAAGAAGAAAAAGAAGTTCTTGCTGTATCTAAAAAATATGGGATAAAATCTATAATGCTACAACATTCAATGTTTCCAATAGGTGAGATTTGGAAACCATTTGGTAGATTTCTTGCATTATTTTCACATGAACATCAAAGTGATTATCAAGCAATATGGGGAAATCTTACANATGAATTTGCTGTTTCAAATGGTCATAATAAAGAAAAATTATTAATNACAGGAAGTCCAAAACACGATTCATTTTTCTCCTTAGAAAAAAATTCTAAAAAAACAGGAAAAATATTGTTAGCGACTACTGGACCTCCCGCAATTTTTGCAGAAGATTCTACCACTGATATTTTTTTAAAATATGATGAATACATAAAAGAAATATTTCGTGTAGTAAAGAAAAATNATCCTGATAAAGAATTAATTGTAAAGCCTCANCCTCAGTCTGATTTTATAAACAATGCAATTGATTTAATCAATGAAATTGATTCTAATGCAAAAATAATTGTAGATGCAAATTTACCTGAATTAATTAATGAATGTGATCTGATTATTAGCTTTAATACTTCTAGTATCTTATTGGAATCAATTATTTTAGAAAAACCAACTATTTCATTAATTACAGATAACTGGGCTAAAGAAAATGAAATTATCAAAATGAATGGCGTAATGTCTATTGATAATATTCAAAATGTTGAATCAGATATNTCAAAAATCATTTCAAATGAAGAATACAAACTTGAACTAAAGTCTAACGCNAAACAATTTCTANAAAATTATCTATCAAACCATGGTAATGCATCTGAACAACTAGTNNAAATCTTAAAAAAATTATAATTTTTTTACCATGATGTGTACCCGCCATCGATAACGAATGTAGAACCTGTTGAATAACCTGAATTTTTGCTACAAAGAAATTCCATTAAATGATTTAATTCATTTTTTTTCATCATTCTCTTTAGTGGTGTATGCTTTGAATATGCAGAAATAAATTTTTTATTTTGTTTATGTTCAACTCCTCCTGGAATAACACAGTTAACTTGAATATGTGGCGCTAAGTGTATGGCAAGATATTTTGATAAATTAATTACAGCTGATTTTGATACTCCATATCCAATATCCTTGTGACTACCTTCATACATGTCTGGACGAGGAGAAATTAATCCATATGTTGATGAAAAATTTATAATTCCTGATTTTTTATTATTTCTCGCAAACTCTCTACATACTGAAAACAGAGTTGTGACATTAGTTTTTAAATACTCATCAAATGTCTCTAATGGAAAATTAAAAAGATTATTTTTTCGTTTATTTTTTGATACATGATCGTTTATGGCAAAACAATTTATCAAATAATCTGAATGATTTTTCTTAAACCAATTTTTTACAAATTTTTCATCATTAAGATCGTGTCCTAATTGAAGGTCTAATCTATAGATTTTATTTTTTTTTGCAAGAAATTTTGAAATCTCTTTTCCTAATAATCCCTCAGAACCTGTTATAGTAATTTTCTTCATTTCATATAACCTCTAATCTAAAATTTAGCAAAAAATTTGCCTCAATTTTTTTTGATTAGGAATTTCCGTTGGCCAAATTTTCTTTTTTCCATTTCCTTGTATTTTATCTAGAACTCTAATATCTCTCACCAATCTTTGTAATCCTTGAGGTTCTAATGATGCTGCCTGGTCATGACCATACCAAGTTCTATTTACTGTAATATGTCGTTCAATTGAACTTGCACCTAACATAACTGCTGGAATTGAAACATTTGTGGCACCCACTTCATGTCCACTATAACCTACTTTACATTTGAATTTTTTTCTCAATTCAGGAATCATATTGAGATTAGCTTCTTCGGTAGGCATTGGGTATGCACTGTGACAATGCATTAATTCAAAAGCACATTTATATTTTTTAAAAATTTTAATTGCTTCTTCAATATTTTTTATTGTACTCATTCCGGTTGAGATAAATGTATATTTTTTTTCTTTTGCAATAAGTTCTAATAATTTTTTATGTGTAAGCATGGCTGAGGCAACTTTATTATATTTTGTTTTGAATTTTCTCATTGAAACTTGGCTTTCTGTATCCCAACAGGAAACAAACCATTCTATATTCTTCTTTTTACAATATCTGTTAATCTCTTCAAATTGTTTTAATGAAAATTCTCTATGTAATCTCATTTCCCGTTGAGTTTTACCCCATGGACTATCAAGTGGAGAATCTAAGAATTTTTTTGTATAGATCTTTTCAACATTTTTTTTTTGAAATTTTACGGCGTCACATCCTGCATTTTTTGCAATATCTATAATTTTTTTCGCAACTTTTAGATCACCCAGATGATTTGTTCCAATTTCTCCAATTACGAATACCATATTATTATCAAATTTTTATCTAATAAATCCCTTAAAATGACTTTCTAAGAATTCATAAACTGTCTAATATTACATTAGCAAATTCTCTAAATGCTCCTTTTCCTCCTTCTTTTTCACATTTTAAATCTGAAATTAATTTAATTTGTTTTTGTGCATCTGAAGGGCAGGCTGTAAGTCCTACACAACTCATAATTTTTAGATCGTTAACATCATCTCCAATGTATGCAACATTGAATGGCTTAACATTGAATTTTTTACAAATCTCTGAAAAAATTTTCTCTTTTTGTTTAATGTTAATGTGGCAATCATCTGCTTTTACTTTTTTAGCTCGAATTTTAACAATTTTTGAATTTTCACCAGTTAAAAAAACAGTCTTTATTGATGCCTTATGCAATAGCTCAACGCCCATTCCATCTTTAGTATTGAATTTTTTAAATAATTCACCTTTTTCAGAATAATACATTCCTCCATCAGTGAGAACTCCATCAACATCTGTAATTACTAATTTAATTTTCTTACATTTTGATTGTAATTGTTTTTTATTCATTTTAACTCTATGACTTTGTCTTTTGTTGATGATTCTTTCATTGCTAATGCTATATTCATAGTTTTAATTCCATTGTCTAATCCATTAATTGTTTTTTTTCTATTTTTTACACATTTCAAAAAATGCTTAAGTTCATCAACATACATTTGATTTCTCTCAAATTTCTTTATCTTAAAAATTACTTCCCATTTCTTCTTTTTATTATTAAAAAATTTAATTTCATTATCTAATGAATTCCATGTAATTATGCCGTTAGTACCTTTTATTTTACATCCTCTAAATTCCGGTCCTTGAAAAAAATCTAAATGAAGTTCTGCAGTAATATTATTTCTAAAACGAATTATACTTGCACAGTAGTCTTCCCCTGATATTTTTAAATCACTAAATTTGCCCATAAATGAAAAAATTGATTTCGGTTGTCCAAAAAATGAAAATAAATAATCAATGTCATGAATTTGTGTTAACACTATGCCTCCTCCTAATTCTTTTTTGCCTGCATAACTTATCTTATAATCTTCATGTGGATGCCAGTCTGGAAAATAAGAACCATTTTCAGCCTGTATGGAAATGATTTTTCCAATTTTATTTTGTTTGATTAATTTTTGAATTTGTATTATGCATTTATGAAATCGAAGATTATAGCCCATTTGAGTTACAAGTTTTTTCTGTTTAACTATTTTTTGTAAAATCTTGATATTTTTTTTTGAATCAGAGAGCGGTTTTTCTATAAATAGATCTATTCCTTTTTTTGCCAGCTGTTTTGCTGTAGATATGTGATATGCGGTTTCATTTGTTATAAATCCAATTTCAGGATTCTCATTAAGACATTTCTGTAGTGTATCAAAAATTTTGATTCTTTTTTGATTTAATGAAGAAAGATCTTGTCGTTTGGTACAAATAATTATTTGATGATTTGTATTTTTTAGTATATTTTTGACATGTCTTTTACCAATTGAACCATACCCTACCACTAAAATTTTCAAACTTATTTCATGTGAAATTAATGCTAAATAGTATTTACTATTTGAAACATCAATAATCGTTAAGTATCTAAAGAAGAAATTTTAGATAATAATATGAAAAAAGATGTAGTTATTGGATTGGGCGAAATTGGGTTGCCAATTTATAAAACCATATCAAAACATTTTCCAGTTGAAGGAATTGATATTAACCCAATTCTAAATAAAGAAAAACCGTCATTAACAAATCATGACATTGCTTTTGTTCATTTTTGCATACCTTTTTCAAAGAATTTCTATAACATAATTAAAAAATATGAAAAAAAATTTCAGCCTGAAGCAATCGTAATTCATAGTACAATTAGTCCTAAAACTACTGAAAAATTACAAAAATTAATCAAATCTCCCGTAATATACAGTGCAACCCGTGGTGTCCATAAACGAATGCTTCATGATCTAAAAAGATACACTAAGTTTTATTCTGTTTATAATTCTGTATCAAAATCCAATCATGTATCAAAGATGTATGAACAACGAATGAAAAAATGTGGAATCAAAACTAAAAAATTATCTAATCCATTAACTCTGGAATTAGCAAAAATTGTAGTTGATACTTCTTACTATGGTTGGTTAATTAATTATGCACAAATCAGTAAAATAATATCTGACAAATATGGTGTTGATTATGATGAGATGTGGTCATTT
>NZYH01000005.1 GCA_002697825.1 Nitrospina sp.
TTTAAAAATTAATAATACTGATGAAAAATTATATTCTTTTACTCATGAGGAGATAAAAATTGGATTAAAAATTGGGGAAAATGAAAAAAATATCTTCATCGATGAAAAAAAATATTTAAAATTTAAAAATTTCATAGATCAAGTAGTTAATAATTTTTTCAAACCAAAAAAAATACAAAAAGATAAACAAAATATTCTTTTTGTAGAATATAATACAGATAGATTCAAAGATCTTTTTTTAGAATCTAGAAAATATGATTTTCAAGTATTTTTCTATGGCAGAAAAAGACCACCATTTTGGAATTTTTCAACATTAAAGACTATAATTAATTCTAAATGCAAAATAATTACTGAAAACTACGTTAATGATGAGACCGTAAAAACTAATTATTTTGAGGCTAATTCAGATATGAAGAATAAAATTGGAAAAATTTGGGAAAAAGAATCAATACTTAAGAAATTTTTTACCTTCGAGGGGAAAATAATTTTTGAATTAATTAAACCGATATTGATTGAACTTCTAGAAAATAGATTAGCACATACTGTAAAAGAAATAGAATTAGCACATAGAATGTTTGAAAAAGTAAAGATTGATTATTCTGTGGTAATTAACGAGGTAGGATTTTATGAACAAATTATTTCATCTCTTTCAAAAAAATTTGGTGTTACTTGCATCCATATGCAAGAAGGATATCATTGGGATACTAAAGAAGTGAATCAAAATCTGACATCTCAGGGAGTTTATCTTCACGATGCAGAAAAATTGTTTGTGTGGGGAGATATTGATAGGAAATTGGCTATGGATAATGCATCCATACCATCTGAAAAAATTGAGATTATTGGTGCTCCAAGATATGATGAGTTTTTTGTAGAAAAATCAAATACAGGAGAATATATTCTACTGGCTAGTTCAGCAGATCCACAACCTGAAGAAGTTGAAGGATTACGAGTTCAAAAAATCGAGAAATATCTTTCAGATATACTAGAAATTTGTAAAACCACTTCTGAACTTGGAGAAAAACTTGTTGTTAAATTACACCCATCTCCAACACAATTAACTGACTTGGACGAATTAACTAATAAAATAGATCCAAAAATTCGTGTACTTTCATCAGGAGATATAACAGAACTTTTACCAAATGCCAAAGCACTGATATGTATTGGAATTAGTAGTACTATGATTGAGGCAATTATACTAGGTAAGCCAGTTATTTTTATTCCTGGAATTGATTATAATTGGGAAAACCCAAGTATAGTTAAATTAAATGGTTGTCTGAGTTCAGATATCAAAAATGTTAAGAGTGATCTTTTAAAAATATTGCAAGATAGAGATTTTTGTTCAGGAATTCAAAATCTATCTAACAATTATTTAACAAAATTAATTAATTTCCAAGGACATTCATCTAAAAAATTTTATGAATGTTTAAAAAAATATTACTATTCAGGATAATTTTTTAAGATTAGATTTCCATCAGGCGTTCTCTTGAGACCACCAGTTTCATTTAGCTCAAAAATATCCTTATTTGCAAATTTGTCAACTATTTCATAAAATCCTTGTCTATCAAGTTCCATATCTTCTAAGAATTCATCAAAGTAACGTAGGGGTATTTTTCCTTCATATTTTTTAACTAGTTCAATGCCTTCGGATCTAGATATTTTACCATATCTCATGTCAATAGATGCATGATCAGTTGCACGTCCAAAACCATATTTTATCCATTTAAAATAATCATGCATTCCAGTATATTTCTCATCTAGATTTTCCCAATTTGTGTAAGTTCCTTCTTTAGGTCTTTCATCAACACTAAATCCATGCTTTTTAACAAAATCTAAATTTTCATAGATATCATATTTTAAGAAATAAAAAAGAAAAATTGAATCAAGACCCATTTGATCTAATTCATCTTTTGTTGGATACACGTAAGGATTAAGATGTTTTAATTCTATGTTGTGTTTTAAAGCAACTTCTTTTACACTGTATTTATCTAACCAGAATCCACCAAATGTTTTTAGCCATTCAAAATCTAGTTTATTTCCTAAACCAGGTCCACCATATTCATATTGTGGATTTTCACCCCAGATAACTAATGGAATTTTAAATGCCGCTGCAATTTTTATTGGAACAATGAATAATCCATGATGTTCAGGCCAAGTTACATCACCAAATTCAGTTAGACCGATTTTGGCAAGTTTTCTGTAAATATTTGGATTAGGGGTAAATTCAATATAGTCAAAACCTATGCTCTTTAGATTTTCAATATTTTTTCTTCCTAATTCAACTAAATCTCTTGGAACAAATGTTACTAACAGTGGATTTAATCCTAGTTCATCTCGTGCGTATATTGCTTGAGCATGTGAATCCTTTCCACCACTTACAGGAATTACACAATCGTAACTGCCATCAGTTTTCTTGTACTTATTTACAATTTCATCTAATTGTTTTCTTCGTAAATCCCAATCAATTGAAGATTTTTTTTCCCAATTGGTACATGCGTCACATATGTCGTTATCATCTAATTTTAACATCGGCTTAGTATCAGGATATAAACATTTTTTGCAGTATTTCACAAGATAATTTTTTTTATCTGGTATAAGTAAATTTGGTAGAAATTAATCCAATAGTTTCATAATTTCTTCATAAACTATTGTTCCACCATTACCATTTAGGTTCAAGTGTTTGTTAGTATTTTTCTTTAATTGAATTGTATTAATATTTTCTAAGAATGAGGTAATTTTTTGTCCGGTAGTTTTATTATTTAATCCTAAGTTTATTGCGATTCCAGCATCTTCCCATACTTTTGCAGTGATAGTTTGATGCGCTAATTGTGAAATTATTGCAAAAGGGATACCAAGAGTGGCAAATTCATAAGTTGTAATGCCACCAGAACATAATCCAAATTTTGCCAGTGACATTTCGTTATACATGTCACCAAATGGAATGATTGTAAAAGATTTAGGATATTTTTTTTCTAATTTTTTTATTTCATTAGTTTTTTTGGAAGAGGGACCATGAATAATTCTTGTTTTAATTTTAATTTTAGATTTAATTAGTTGTTCAATAAATAATTCAGTAAGATTATTTTCATCAAACCCTCCAAATGTAACTAAAAGTTCATACTTCTTTTTAATTTTTTTAATTTTCGAGAATCTATTATCTAATATTTGATATTTTGGACCTAAACAACGTACTCTTCCATCATTGAGAGAAATTCTTTGATTTTTGAAACCAATAAATCCATTTACAACTAGATCTGCAGAATATTTGAATTTTTTTAGATCAGTAATTAGAATAGTTTTAGTATATTTTTTTATATGTTTAAGATATTCGTTTTTTACTTTGTAAACATCATGAATTAATAAATCAATTTTTTTATTTTTGATAATTTTTTTTGTTTTACTAATATCATTTTTTAAATTAATATCATTTTGAATTGCAATTATATTTTTGAAACCATTTTCATATAATATTTTTTTTGAACCACCATAATCCTCTAATAAAAATAAAATATTATGTTTTTTAAAATGATGAGCTAAATGTATACTTCTGAATATGTGTCCATTACCTAATTCTTTTCCAGGAGCTCTGCCGCCTGATACTCTAAAAAGAATATTTAATTTTCTCATTTTAAAAATTATTTAATATGTTTCCAAGTTAATGGAGTGTTATCACGAATATTTTTTATGACTTTTTTTCCAATTACTTTATCAAAAAACTTTGGTTGGATTCCATTTGCAGGTCTTGCAAGTTTAATCGAGTCNNGAGTAATTGTTTCACCTTTTTTTAGAGATTTTTTTGTAATGATNCTTCTTCTTATTGAGATTAATCCTTCAATTTCACATTTTTGTGGTTCTTTTATACCATCACCAACAATTTCTTCAATTTTTCTAATTCGCTTGACTAGTTCTTTCATTTGTNTTGGATTTGCAGACAGGTTATGATCTGGACCATTCATTTTTTTATCTAAAGTGAAATGTTTTTCTAATAATTTAGCACCCAATGATATCGCAACTTCNGGCACAATCATGTCTGGACCATTGTCNGAATATCCTATCGGAANAGGAAAGTGTTTCATCATTGTTTGCATTGCTAACATNTTNGTTTGATCATAAGGNGTAGGATACGCAGAAACNGAGTGAAATAGNCCTATTTTTTTATTATTTGTTTTCAATACTTCATTTACTGATTCGTTGATNTCATTAATTNNNCCCATTCCAGTAGAAATTAAAATTGGTTTATTTTTTGATGCAGAATATTTGATCAATGGTAAATTGGTTAGATCTCCTGANGATATTTTAAAACATGAAATTTTNAATTTTGATAAAAGATCAACAGCATTGTTACTGAACGGTGTTGATAAGAATTCTANATTGTGTTGTTTTGCATAATCTNNNAGTTCNCCAAAATCAGAATCATCTAATTCAACTTTCTTAAATAATTTGTAGTATGGAGANGANACAGATGTAAAATCATCAGCCTTGAAAGTTTGGAATTTTATTGCATCNACACCACATTGTTTTGCAGATTTAATTAATTTTTTAGCAATTTTCAGATTTCCATTATGATTTATTCCAGCTTCAGCAATAATGAATGCAGTATGGTTTTTTCCTATAGATCTCTNTCCTATTTTGAATGATTGTTGTTTATTTTTCAATTTTTCTAATCATCTCAAATGCCTCTGCAGCATTAAACCCAGACACTGTTCCCCAACGTTTTGCAACTGATTTAATATTTTCCGCTGAACGAGGATGAGGAAATTTTTGAATTTCAGTTTTAAAGAANTTCATGGCTTGAATCTTCTTATCTAAATGATTTTTTATATTCACAAAATAATTTGGATTAAACCTATAAGGATAATTCCATTCTGTTGATGACAANACTTCAAAGCANAATAATTCTTTTACAATATTATTTAGTGGCCTACANGCAGTCAAGGTTGCATTGTAAACAGTTCTATGATCAATGTTAAGATCATTATAATGATTTGTGTAAATTCGATCTGGTTTATACTTTTTAATTAAATTTTCAATTACTTTGATAATTTTTAGGAGTGGAATAGAATCCAAAGCATTATCTGGAAAATCANAAAAATCAGTATTATTTACTTTTAGTAATTTTGATGCGGATAGTGCATTTTTTCTTAATTCAGAAATTTCTTTTTTCCATTTTTTTTCATTTTTTTCTAATTCTGAATCAAAATTATCAATGGACCTTTTTCTTGAGGTAATCCCACTAGCAAGGTAAGCAACATTGACTACATCCTTTTTTGAANGATGTCGTAATATGGTTCCACCCATGCCTAAGATTTCATCATCAGGATGAGCTGCAATAACTAAAATTTTCATTATTCTAAAAAATGGATCAATGTATATTAATCGTATTATCGTTTNATATGATTATTTTATAGAAAATATATTATACAAATAGTAATTNAATGAGCTATGGATTTTCGAAAAGTGAAAAGNGATGATTGGGAATTTATTTTAGAATTAAGAAATAGTCTTTTTAAAAATTTTCATAAACAGAATTCTCCAATTAAACTAAAGGAACATGAAAAATATATGAAGACACAGGTAAAAAATNAAAAATTTTGGCAATGGATTATCACAGAACGTNATAAGGATATAGGATACATTAGAATTTTAGAAGAGGATGTTTCAATTTTATTAAAAGAAGAATTTCAGGGCAAGGGTTTTGGAACAAAAGCGTTACGAAAACTTGGAAAACAGTCNTCAATTCCCAGAAAATTAATTGGAGTAATTAAAGTTGANAATATTTCAAGCATCANAAGCTTTGAGAAAGCTGGGTACAAACTAAAAACATTAATTTTNGAGAAAGAAACTAAGAATAAAAAATAACAATGATTGCCGCAATTATTCAAGCTAGATTATCTTCTACTAGATTACCAAGAAAACTTCTTCTTCAAATTCAAGATATGAATTTAATTGAACATTTATCATTACAGTTGTCATTTTCAAAAAGACTTGATAAAAAAATTATTGCAACCACAAAAGAAGAGATNGATAATGAGATTGTGAATATTGCNGATAAGCTAAATATGGAATATTTCAGAGGAGATTCATCAAATGTTTTAGATAGATATTATCAGTGTGCAAAATTTTTTGATCTAAAAACAATTGTAAGAATTAGTAGCGATGCGCCAATGATTGATCCACANATAGTAGACAAAACTATTGAATATTATACAAAAAATAATTTTGATTATGTAAATAATTTCTTTGAAAGAACATTCCCTATAGGTACTGAGATTGAAATTTTTTCATTTGAAGTCTTAGAACAGTGTTGGAAATTTGCAAAAAAATCATCTGAAAAAGAACATGTTACACCTTTCATATACAACAATCCAGATAAGTTTGAAATAGGATGTGTTAAAAATCTAGAAAATTTATCAGAGTTCCATTGGACGGTAGATAGAATTGAAGATTTTGAATTTGTTAAATCAATAATAGAGAGAACTAAAAAAAGACCAATCTTAATAGATGATATTNTAAAAATTATAGAAAATGAACCTGATTTACTAAAAATCAACAGTCATGTAGATCCATTTGAAGGTTACAAAAAATCTATCAGCGATGATTAGTTATTTTTAGAAGATGACTAATTATTCTGGTTTTCCAATTGCTCTATAAGTAAAACCAAATTTATCGAGATTNTCATGATTAAAGAAATTTCTGCCATCTATGACTATCTTNGTATTCATTTCAGTACTGATTTTTTCAAAATTAAGATTTTGAAAATCATCATGATCAGTGATTAATAAAATAGCATCAGATTTCTTAAATGAATCAATAATTGGCGTTAATTTAACTGGTGAATTAATTTTTTCATAAACAGGATCACATACAATTGTATTCACATTTTTTGAAGTAAGTTTTTCTATCAATGGAAATGTTGGGCTTAATCTAACATCAGGTATATTTTTTTTGTAACATAATCCTAGAATTGTTACTTGTGATGATTCAAGTTTTTTTCCAATTTTATTAAGTTCATCTTCTAACATTGATACAACATGATCTGGCATGGAATCNTTGACACTTCTTGCAACTTTCATTAATTTTGTATCAATTCCCAATTCTTCTGCTTGGCTAATTAAGTACCAAGTATCAACAGGTATACATTCACCACCAACACCTGCTCCAGGAAAATGTGGCATAAATGCAAAAGGTTTTGTTTTTGCTGCATTAATTATTTCAAAAACATCCAAGCCAAATTTTGGAAAAATCTTTGCTAATTCATTTACTAATGCAATATTAACATCACGAAAAATATTTTCTAGTAATTTTGTTGCTTCAGCTGCTTCAATAGATGATAGTTTTGTAACTCCTGTTGTAATAAATTGTGAATAAAATAATTGAGCAATTTCAGTACTTTTTTCATTAATTCCACCTACGACTCTACTAATTTTGTCAACGGTAAAATTTTCTCCGCGTGAATGAATATTAAATTCGGTATCTTGANTTTGTTTTTTCATAGGAGTTGGATTATATCTTTCAGGACAATATGCCAGACCTAAATCNTCTCCAAATTTNAGATTAGTGAGAGATTCAATAGTTTCAGAAATTTGCTTAGTAGTTCCAATAGCAACAGAACTTTCAAAAATTAAAATCATTCCTTTTTTTAAGAAAGGAGAAATTCTTTTTGCCACATCATTAAGATTTACAATATCCATTTCATTATTCTTATTTAAGGGAGTAGGAACACATACAAAAATTACTTCTACATCATTTAATGCATTTTCTGGATCTGTAGTTGCAAGAAGATTTTTATTTTTTGTTACATCTCTTAACATGTCTTGATATTCATAAATCACAGTTGCATTGTTGATTTGATCTACCCTTCGTTGACTTATATCTAATCCATTAACNTTAAACCCTTTTTTTGCAAGAAATGTTGCTAGTGGTAAACCGATTGTTCCTACACCAATTACACAGATTTNAACATTACAGTCTACAACTCTTTTTTTAATTTCATCGATAGTTTGGAAATACAATTCTCTTCACTTAAAAATTGATTTAATACCCTCATTTAAAGAAATTTGTGGATTGTAACCAAGAATATCATGTGCTTTTTGTATNTCCGGAATACGTTTCATAATTTCTGANGTTCTTTTTCTTTCAGTATTTTCAAAAGGTAGAAAAGTAATTTCACTGTCAGACTCGGTAATACTTTTAATATTTTTTGCTAGATCAAATATTGTTATGGGTTCTTTGTTATTACCTATATTGAAAATTTGGTTATCACCATTTGATAAACATAGATTAATTCCATTTACAATATCATGAATATGACAAAAAGCCCGCAATTGTTCTCCACTACCATGAATAGTGATGGGCTTATTTGATACAGCTTTAGAAACAAATTCGGACATAACAAATGAACTTGATTGACCTGGTCCATATGCATTAAAAAATCTGAGTATAGAATATTTCATTGATGATATTTTTGAAAATGCTTTTACATATTCTTCTCCAGTTATTTTACTAACACCATAATTTGTTATTGGCATCGGGGGATCAGTTTCTTTAATTGGAACATGTACAGCTTCACCATAAATTTCAGACGATGATGCAAAAATAATTTTTTTTACATTATTTTTTTTTGACGATTCCAGTATATTTTGAGTTCCTTGAATATTGAGATTTAGAGTGTGTAAAGGATTTTCTTCGGTTAACTTTACCCCAACTGCGGCTGCAAGATGAATNACAATATCAGTATTTTCTAAAGCNTTAGATATTTTTTCTGATTCCAATAAATCACATTCAATGAAATCCACATCATGAATTTTTGATGGCGNTCTATCTAGAATAAGTATATCATGTTCTTTTTTTAATAAATTTACCAAATGTGTACCAATAAAACCTGAACCACCTGTAATTGCTATTTTCATCATAATTCAACTAAGTTTTTACTTCTTTCTTCAATAATCTTATCAGGATCACCACCAGACCAACCTGATGTGNGTGACCAACCTTCCAGTGTTATTTGTAATGCTTTTCTTTTAACATCTTTTTCAAGATATCTAGCACCATGAATCGCATATTNGGAATCTTGAAAAATTACAAGCGTATTATCTAAATTATAAGGTTCAAATATTATCGATGATTCATCCAAGTCTGATGCAATGTATGTTGCACCAGGATCACCTTTGTTCCAATCTTTTGAGAAATATAACATCATTACCAGAGTACTAGGTCCAATGTTATGTGCATGTGGTAATTGAAATCCACCTTGAGACATACCAATAAAATGAAAATGCTTTAATTTTTCTACAGCTACATTGGTAAATTTTTTAAAATTATCTGAAAATTCTTTTGTTGATGCATATTTTTTTAGAATATTCCATTCAGAACTTAATGAATTATCATCTCCATCACGTACAACACCGTGAGTTGTTGTTCCGGCCCACTTTCTACTCCAATGATTTTTATCATAAGTNGTAATATGGTCCCAATTATCATCAAATTTTGGATATGAATCATGGAGTTTTTTATAAAAATCTTCATGAAAAAAATTTTCTATAAATGCAAATTTACATGGTTTACTTGTTTGGAAATTTTTAGATTGTGTAAAAACATTATTCCAATTAATTATTTCTGAAAAATCATCCATTTTTATCACTCAAACACTTGATGCATGATTCATTGCATCCGCATTTATTTTGTATAACATCCCACTTACCACAGTTTTATAGAATTTTTGTATAAGNGGAGATAAGAATCTGGCTTTCAAACTAAGTTTTAGCTCAACATTTACATCTACTTTTGTTCCATTTTGACTATCAGAGAATTTGATAGATATTACAGAACCTTTTGCAGGACCAGAAATAATTTCAGAGTTTATAGTGTTTTTTGAAATTTGTAGGTGACGCGTTTGTTGTGTTATTTTATTTTTGATAACAGATGAAAAAACAATTTGTTCTTCAGTAATTGTTCCATTATTATTTTTTTCAATTATTTTTACATTTTGTAATTGATCAGGAAGNTATTTTGGTAAATTTTCAAAATCAGTTATTAATTCCATTAGATCATCAGTTGGTGANGATAATATTAAACTAAATTCAAGATGAGACATAAAAGATCTATAGTTTAGAAGTATTTGTATTTATCAGAGATTTTCTTAGTGANAAAAATTAAAAAAAATTNATNGCAACAATTTGGTNCAGAAAAATCATGCTTAACATTAATTAACTAACAATTTCTGTGGTAGATGAAATATTGAATATTATANTAGGAATTCCAGCATTTAATGAAGAAAAGAATATTGCAGAAATTTTATCTAAAATCAAGAAAATCACAAATACGATAATTGTTTGTGATGATGGTTCAACTGATTCAACATCCAAAATTGCCAATAATCACGGTGCATTAGTAATTAATCATGAAAAAAATTTAGGATATGGTGCTGCAATTAGAAGTATTTTTTTGAAAGCAAAAGAAATGAGTGGAGATATTTTAGTTACTTTTGATGCAGATGGACAACATAGAGTTGAAGATATTTCTAAAGTAATTGAACCTCTCCAAGACAAAAAAGCAGATGTTGTGATAGGCTCAAGATTTCTTTCTGAAGATATTAGTGAAGTTCCAGAATATAGGAAATTTGGAATTAAGATTATAACTAAAATTACGAATGCATCGATTAAGGAAAATCTTACTGATTCTCAAAGTGGTTTTAGAGCATATTCAAAAAAAATTCTTTCAGATATCACACCAATAGAAAAAGGGATGGGAGTTTCAACTGAGATTTTAATCAAAGCTAGTACAAAAGGTATGAAAATTGCTGAAGTTCCAATNAAGATACTTTATCAAGGTGAAACATCAACACACAATCCTGTTTCACATGGTACATCAGTTATTTTGAGTACTGTAAAATTTACTTCAATAGAACANCCTCTAAAATTTTATGGAGTTCCAGGAATAATTATTTCCAGNATAGGTTTATTTTTTATTATTTGGACATTACAAGAATTTTCAGAGTTTGGGAGTTTTTCTCCAATACTAGCATTAATTGCTATTGGTTCATTTTTAGCAGGACTGGTTTTACTAATTGCTGCAATACTTTTGCATTCATTAATTTCAGTTATCCGCGAAAACAATACCGCAAATAAAGATTAGAATGAATAATGGCGAGGGATTACGAAGGAAAATTTTAGGACTTAAAGGATTAGCATCTGTAGGTTTTTCCGATGTAATTGGAGGAGGTATGGGTGCAGTTTTTTGGTTTTACATTGCATCTTCGATAAAAGCAGATCAATATGGAGAAATTAGTTATTTTTTAGGAATTGCGGCACTTGTACAAATAATTGCGCTGGTGGGTACAACAAATGTTGTTACAGTTTATGTTGGGAAAAAAGTCAAGATTGAATCAACATTATATTTTATATCACTAATCATCAGTCTTGTTTCATCAGTAATAATTTTCTTTATTTTATACAGAGTTGATGTAGGCATTTTGATTTTTGCATTTGTGATAAATGATCTCTCTATTGCAACAATTCTAGGAAAAAGATGTTATGGTAGTTATTCAAAATTTCTTCTATTCCAAAAAGGTCTTTTAGTTGGTATCGGCATAATTTCGTATAATATAATCGGAGTAGAAGGAATAATTTTTGCACTTGCAGTTTCTTATATCCCATTCATCATAATAATGGTGAAAGGTTTTCAAAATTCAAAGATAGATTTTGGATTACTAGTACCAAGAAAAGAATTCATCTTGAATAATTACATCATCATGATTGCTTCTGGATTTAGAAGAGATGTTGATAAACTATTGATTCCATTTTTACTGGGTTTTACAATTCTTGGGAATTATGCATTAGCACTACAAATTTTTGCAGTTTTGACAATGTTTTCAAATATATTATACAAGTATTTTTTGCCAGAAGATGTCAACAAGAACCCAAATACAAAATTAAAGAAATTAAGTATTATTATCACAAGTGGAATAGGAATATCAGGATTTTTTATATTACCTGAGATAATACCGGTTTTCTTTCCAGAATATACAGATGCAATTATTGCAATTAGAATAATGAGTTTGAGTGTTATCCCTTCAAATCTTGTTCTTATTTTTTGGTCAAAATTTTTTGCTGAAGAGAAAAGTAGATTTGTTTTAATTTCATCAGTTATACAAATGATGATAATGATTTTTGGTATAATTTTATTAGGTACAATTTATGGAATAATCGGCTTAGCAGTGACACATTTGATTGCAGCATCAAGTCAAGCAATGTTTTTGATATTTAGTCATAAGATGTCAAAGACAAGTGATAAGTGAGGTTTAAGTTTGGAGTAAATGAGAGAAAATGAATTTTATGAGTAATTTAGGACTAATCTATTTTCTTGCCCCATTTTTGAATATTGTACAAAATAAAATTTCTTTATTATTTGCAGTTGTTTTTGGATTTGAAGAAATACAGCTAGTATTAAAAAATGGGTTGAAAATTAAATTAAAAAAATCTCAATTCGACATATTACAAAGTATTATGGGAATTGTTGGTTATTCTATGATATCAAAGTTTAGAGATGAACAATTTCTAAATTTATCTTTTGATGGGAAGAATTTTTTTGATATAGATACAAAAAAATTAGATCTTGAAACAGAGAATTTGTTACTGTTGTTATATTTTGGAACAAAATATGGTGCAGATTTCATTAGTGGTAAAAATGATATCAAATCTAAAAGAGATAAAACCTTTCATCTTTATGAGAGCGAAGGTAAGAAAATTATCGAGACACCAAATGGTATCAAGTTTTTTATGGATTCAATACATCCGGGTAATACAATAGTTGAAACATTTGTAAATAAAATACATTTCATAAATTCAGATATCGATTGGAATGGAAAAATTGTAATAGATGTTGGTGCAGAATGTGGTGACACGCCTCTATATTATGCAAGTTTAGGAGCAACTGTTTATGCATTTGAACCAATTAGGGCACATTATGATGCAATGATTAGGAATTTGAGCTTAAATCCAAGTATTGCTAAAAATATAATTCCAGTAAATGCTGCAATTGGGAAAGATGAAATTTTAACATTTTATCATTCAGATTCAAGTGACATTGGAGTTAGTGCATCATTTGTATACAACCTACACGGCAAAGATGCCAAAACCACCAAAGTTAAAGGATATTCAGTTGAGTCAGCTATTGAAGAATTTAAAATAAATCATGTTGATTTACTGAAGATGGATTGTAAAGGTTGCCAGTTTTTTCTTACAAAAGATTCACTAAAAATGGTAGATATGGTTAAAATTGAATACGGTATTAGAGAGAGAAATCATAAGATAGATGATCTTTTAGAATTACTAAAAGCATCTGATTTTGATTATGTGATTTATAGAACAAATCCATTTCATCGAGTCTCTAATAAAATTGGAGGCAATATTTTTGGAAAGAAAATTAGTGGAAAATAGGCATTATTCAAGTATCATTTTTGTAGCCATCATAGGAGTAGCTAGTTTTTCTTTAAGGATGTATTTTTTTCCATTTGAAATTCCATTAGTGATGGATTCGTTACTATATTTTTGGTATGCAAATGACATAAGCATTTTAGGAACTTTTCCTGAAACCTATGATTTGCCAAATAATATGTGGCCAACAATTCTTTCAGTTTTTTTTACAATGTCAGATTCAAATAATTATTTGGATTACATGAATATTCAAAGATCGATTGCAGTTACATTTTCAATCCTAACTATAATTCCAATGTATTTTCTTTCAAGAAGATTTTTTGGGCAAACAATTTCAATTGTAGCAACTGCATTTATTGCATTTGCACCAAGATTAATTCTTAATTCATTTTTAGGAATTACAGAATCATTATTTGTCTTTCTTATAACAACTGTTTTATGGTTATTTTTAAGCTCTAACAAAAAAATTATTATCATATCATTTGGAATTGCAGCAATATTTTCACTTGTTCGTTATGAAGGTGTTCTAATAATAATTCCTATGACAATAATTTACTTAGTACGTTTTAGAAGAGATTCAAAAGATCTAAGAAAATATTTTCTAGCTATAACAATTTTTGTACTAGTGTTACTACCAATGTCAGCAGTAAAAATAGATACAATGGGTTATGACGGAATATTTAGTCATGTTAATGCAGGAATGTCAGTAGTAACTGAAAATAACTTCTTGAATGAAGATCCTGATAAAAGAAAATTCTTCCCAGATTTAGCAATTGGTTCAATAATTCAAAATTTGATATGGGTGATGGTTCCAACCTTCATAATTTTTATGCCGTTAGGAATTTTTTATTTATTTAAAAAAAGAGACTACAAGAAAAATTCATTAATTTTATTCATTATTGTTTTAGCTATTCCTGAATTGTATGCATTTGGAAGAGGGATTCAGGATTTTCGCTATATGTTAGATCTTTTCCCAATTTTTACTTTAATTTCATTATTTGCGATTGATAGAATTTCTAAGAATATGGAAAAAAGAAATTTAATTTTGATAATAATCATAATTTCACTTATTTTCATGTCTGCAGGAGTTATCAAATACAAAGAAAATTTTGAGCATGAAAATGAAGCATACAAGATAGCACTTGAAACAAAGGATGTATTCAATGTGATAAATAATCACTATCCTGAAGAGGCATTTAGAAGAGTTACAGTTATTGAACAACATGGAGAATTTCCATTNTTAAGAGAAGAAGTAACAAATCATACAAAGTTCTTACCTTACAGTAATTCTCAAAATATTGAAGAATTTATCAATAANAATCGCTCAANTGGATTAGAACACATAGTTGTTGATAGTAATCCAANNCGNCCAGATTTTATTAAANATATTTTAGAAAATGANGAAAAATTTTTGTATTTAGANAAAATTTATGATTCNAAGGAAAAANNNTATGANTNNGATTTCAAGATATTTNAAATNNATTTTAAAGAATTNGATANANTTAANCCNTAGAATTCTTTTTGNANGTTTCAAATTCAANATAATCAATTTCNAAAACTTTTACATGAAATTTTNTATGATCAAAGTCATCTGANTCATAAACTTTTTTGAGAAATGTATATTGTTCATCATTTAGATACAAATCATTNATGAAATNAAAAAANGATGTATTTTGAGATGTTGCCATAACATGAGTTAATCCATCTTTTTCTCCATTNTCAANGAATTCTTTAATATTATTTCCAAAAATAGAGATTCTTGAAAATTTTGTATCAGGATAATCAAAAAATGTTTCACCATCTTTCCAACCTTCATTGATTTTTATGAATAAAAAGTCGGTTGGATTTTCATAAAGCAGAGGATGATTGAAATATTTTTGTGTGTTGAATGGTTCAAATAATAATTTACCTTCAAAATTTTGAGAGACATGTTTTGTGAAGTTTATTTGTTCCTGTTCAGATGAAATATCTGCTAAATCATAACGAGAAATCATGAATGAAGANANTANTATNANAACTNCAAANATTATGAGTAAANATATNTTNGAATTATTCNTTNAGAANGAAAATTTNTCAAAATANTGATTTATTGGAATNATTGCAAAAATAATTAAAAANGGAANNANATANAGAATTANTCNNTTATCNGGAATNACNGCAAANGGNATGATTGAAGCNAATANTGAAACCAATAAAGNNANCCATATTGGGGAAAAANNNAGTTTTNNGAATTTGTTTTTTTANACANANAATNATTCCTANNGGNGTTANAAANATNANANANGGTAACATCATGTATGANAGAGATTGANNATAAANTATAGATTCCATTNNAAANAAAANNTTNAAANAANNTTTNAATTCCANNATCATTAATNAAATNNATAGNAGANTATGATTCTCCNGGANNNATACTTCTACTNTGNGAATATTCTCCTACCCAAATTCTNTCACCAATCCAATTATACATCGGATCACCAAATTGATCATATCTTTGCAGTAATAATGGCGAAATAATTAAAGAGAATATTAATGCAAAAATTAGAAAATTTCTAATTGAAATAAAATTAAATCTGAATTTTGCAAAGTAGATGACAGATATAATAAAAAATAAGATAAAACCATTAGGTCTTATCCACCATAGAATTGCTGCTAAAATAAATGATAAAATTATAAATTTATTTTCATTTTTTGTAATAAAATAAATCGAAGATACCATCACAAGAATAAAGAGAGGTTCAGAAAAACCTAGAGTAGAATTTTGAATTAATCTTGGTTCAAATGCAAAAAAACCTACAGCTAACAAACTTAATCCAGGATTAAAGAATTTTTTTGATAATAGATATACAGGTATAATTGTTAATGAGGATATAGAAATACTTAGAATTTTACTAGTGTTGGAATAATCAAGAAAGTTATCTGAATTAATTAAATTCATGAAGATGGTTTGAAAGAGAGGCCAACCAGAATGTCTCTGAGGATGTTGTAAAAATTGACCATGTGATTGTGCTATGGAATGTTGTGTGTATTCTAATGCATCAGAAAAAACAGGGATAGAAAAATCTGTAAGATATAATTTGAAAGTTAATGAAATTATACCNATAATTATTAAAGATAAGACCACATTTTTAGATGAAAGTGATGATAACAGAGAAATATTGTTATTCAAATATATGATTCTGAATCTCAGATAGATAATAAGATGTGCTATCAAATTTTTTATCATATATAAAAAAGAAATTTTCGAGTAGTGCCGATTTTACGATAAAAAAAGAATATAATTTCTCAAAAATCTTTATTATAAATTATATTTTGATGATAATACATTGCTTAAAGTTACAATAATTGGATTAGGATTTGTAGGCTTATCTTTGACCTCATTTTTGAGTTCTAAGAAAATCAAGGTAATTGGAGTGGACTCAAATAAGCAAAAGATAGAACTGTTGAAAAATGGTTCTTCAGATTTTTTTGAACCAGATTTAGAAAAATACCTGAGAAAGGGAGAAAAATTTCAAGAATTTACAACTAAAATTGATCATAGAANTTTAGATAGTAANTTTATTTTTATNACAGTAGGTACTCCGTTAGATAANAAAAATAAGATTAATCTTAATTCAGTGAAGACCGTAACTGAAAAAATTTCTCAGAATTTAAAGGAAATTTCTAAAAAACCAAATATTATTTTAAAAAGTACAGTAGTACCAGGAACGGGAATAGACATTATAAAACCAATCTTAGAAAAAAATGGAAATATAGAAGGGAAAGATTTTGAATTAATCTCTAACCCAGAATTTTTGCGAGAAGGTTCAGCAATGCATGATACAATTCAGCCACATGTCATAGTAATAGGCGGTAGAAATCATGGAACACGTAAGAATCTTTTAGATTTCTATAAATCAATTAATCTAAAACATCAAAAGTATTTTGAGACAAATAATACTACTGCAGAGATGATAAAATATGCAAATAATGCATTTTTAGCAACTAAGATTAGTTTCATTAACTCACTTGCAAACATTTGCCAAAAAATTCCAGGAACCGATGTAGATGACATTGCAAAAGTGATGGGAATGGATCCTAGAATAAGTGGGTTATTTTTGAAAGCAGGACCTGGATATGGAGGTTCATGTTTTCCAAAAGATGTTCAAGCTCTGATAAGTTTTTCAAAAAGTATTGGATATAATCCAGAATTATTAGAAGCAGTCCAAGATAATAATTACAAACAGGTTAGAACAATTAGCGATATTTTAGAGAGGCAATTAGGAAATTTGAAGGATATGAAAATTGGGTTACTTGGATTATCATTTAAAGAGAATACATATGATATTAGAGAATCAGTATCCATACGATTGATCGAACATTTGTTAAAGAAAAAATCTAAAATCATTGTACATGATCCTAAAGCCATTAATAATACCAAAGAAATATTTTTAAAAAGAATTATGTATTGTGAAAAACTTGAAGATGTTTTNANATTATCAGANTGTGCAGTATTAATGACACCATGGGAAGATTATAAGAAAATTTCTTCAAAATTAATAAAAAAATTACAATCAAAACTATTCATAGATACACGAAGATTATTGAAACTTAATGATAAAGAAATAATTTTTATTTCTTTAGGGATAGGCGAGAATAAATCATATGATAACTTTTTAAAGTCTTCAAAAAAATTGTAGATATGTCTTCTAATAATGATCAAGTTTTACCTAATGAAGTAAAAATAAAATTAGAAAAACCATTTGAAGATGAACGAGGTGGNATTCAACCTTTAGTAGATTTNACTATGAAAAGCTGTGTTCTTATTTCATCTAAAAAAGGCACTATAAGAGCAAACCATTATCATAAAACCGATTGGCACTTTTGTTATGTNTTAGAAGGTGAAATTGATTATTATCATAGAAAAGTTGGTGATAAAGAAGCTCCAAAGTTAGAAAAAATAAAAAAAGATGAGTTATTCTTTACTCCTCCAATGGTTGAACATGCAATGGTTTTCCATAAAGATACTTCATTCTTAACATTGGGGGGAAATTCACGNGTACAAGCTGAATATGAAGCTGATCTAGTGAGGATAGAATTAGTTTCTCCCGAGAATGTTTTCAAATGAGTGAGCAATGTAGTAGACGAAAAAATTGTCGTTTATGTAATAGTGAAAAATTATGTCAGTGTTTTAAACTGGAATCAACACCACCTGCAAATTCATTTATAAAAAAAGAGGANATTTTGAAAGAACAAGAACGATTTCCTTTAGAGATTTATTTTTGTGAANATTGTTTTCATGTNCAAATANTAGATATTGTAGATCCAAAAATTTTATTTGAGAATTATGTTTATGTTTCTGGTACGTCACCAATTTTTGTAAAACATTTTGAAGATTATGCAGATTATATTTTAAAAAATTTCCCACAAACAGAAAATTCATTGATTATAGACATAGGCTCAAATGATGGCACATTATTGCAATTCTTTAAACAAAAAGGTCATAAAGTAGTTGGGATAGATCCTGCAAAAGAAATATGCAGTAAGGCAAATGATCAGGGAATTGAAACATTGAATGGATTTTTTAATTTTGAATACTCTAAGAAAATTAAAGAGAATTATGGTAAAGCAGGTATAATCACAGCCAATAATGTATTTGCACATGTAGATGATCTAACAGATTTTGTATCTGGAATTAAACAACTATTATCTAATGATGGTATTTTTGTGTTTGAAGTATCATATCTTGCAGATGTAATAGACAACTTACTCTTTGATACAATATATCACGANCATTTATCATATCACTCTGTGATTTCATTAGTTTCCTTTTTTAATAAAAATGGAATGGAACTGATAGAAGCAAATAGAGTAGAAACTCATGGAGGTTCTTTAAGATGTATTGTAAAACTAAAAGATGGGAAATATGATATTAAAGAATCAGTATCAAATTGTATTAATTTAGAGAAAAAACTTGGTTTGAATGAACTAGATACATACAGAAAATTTTTCAATCGTCTTGAAATGAAAAAAAATGAATTACAAAAATTATTTGAGAAATTGAAAAGAGACAAAAAAACAATTATTGGTTTTGGAGCACCTGCAAAAGCTACAACATTCATGTATCAATTCTGCATTAATGAAAANATTATTGATTGTATAATAGATGATAGTCCACTGAAACAGGGATTATTTTCTCCAGGTATGCATATTCCAGTTTATTCATCTGAAAAAATTTATGAAAAGAAACCAGATTATATTATTATATTAGCTTGGAATTTTTCTCAATCAATAATGAAAAAACATGATAAGTTTAAAAATAATGGTGGTCATTTTATTATTCCATTACCAAAATTGGAAGTATATTAGATGAAAAGATTTTTGCTAGAATCAGATGTTAACGAGATAGTTGAACGAATAGAGACTAAAGATAAATTAGAAGGAAAAACAATTTTGATGACTGGTGCTAGAGGGTTTTTAGGAAGATATTTTATCGATGTGNTTAAGAAAATTAATTCANATTATTTTAAAAATCCTATAAAATTTATCGGCATAGATAATTTAATCACATCAGGAGTATTAGGTTCTAGTGTTTATGAGGATGATAACATTACATTCATTGAACATGATGTAATTAAGGCTCTCGAAATAAATGATAAACCAGACTATGTTATTCATGCTGCCGGTATAGCTAGTCCACATTACTACAGAACATATCCACTAGAAACACTTGATGTTGCAATAAATGGAACTAGACATATGTTAGATTTGGCAAAGAAGAATAACTCAAAATTCATTTTCTTTTCATCAAGTGAAATTTATGGTGATCCAGATAAAGAAAACATTCCAACTTCAGAGAAATATAGAGGAAATGTATCTACACTAGGTCCAAGATCTTGTTATGACGAAGGGAAAAGGGTTGGCGAGACATTATGTCACATCTATCANACAAATTTTGGTGTTGATACTAATATTATTCGTCCTTTCAATTTTTANGGTCCAGGAATGCAAGAAAAAGATTTNAGAGTATTGCCTAATTTTGGTAGTAGAATTAAAGCAGGATTNCCATTGAAGATTTATGGTCATGGAAANCAGACNAGAACNTTTTGTTATATTACNGATGCAATAGTTGGTTTGTTTAAAGTNATAATTGATGGNCANNNTGGNGAANCNTANAANATNGGNAANCCNNNTCCAGAAATTTCAATGATNGAACTTGTNAANAANATANAGAGANATNTTAGGNNNANAAATANAATANCAAATNATAGATTATCCAGANNCATANCCATCAGATGAACCNAATAGNAGATGNCCNAACATACAGAANGCAANAGANNANATAGATTANAATCCANGTGTTANTNTTGATGAAGGTNTNNANAGATTTTTNCAGTGGACANATGAAAATTATGAAGGATNNCAATGAANNAANAAGANATCANAGTNAGTNTTATNGTNCCAGTCTATAATGAAGAAAAAACANTNCATNNNNTACTAGAAAAAATTAATNAACAAAATNTTNNNGGNNTNAAAATGGAGATAANAATTGTGATAAATGATGGTTCAACAGATAATTCATTNAANATTCTNNAAGAANNTTCTNANNTNTNTCATAAATTNATTAATTTAGAAANAAATANNGGNAAAGGNGNAGCAGTAAGNGANGGATTNAAANNTGCNACAGGAGANTANATTTTATTTCAAGATGCAGATATGGAATATGATCCTTCAGAATATGGAAAACTTTTGGAACCAATTATTAAACAAGATGCAGATATTGTTATGGGAAGTAGATTAATGACATCGTCATTAACTAGACGTGGAGGTTATTCTAAAAATAGAATAGGAAATAATTTTATCACGACCTTATTCAATCTATTAAATCATACAAAGTTCTCAGATATTTATAGTGGATATCTTATCTTCAGAAGATCAAACATAGATCCTATGAAACTGAGAACTGATG
>NZYH01000001.1 GCA_002697825.1 Nitrospina sp.
AGTCAGAGGCAATCTGGTCACGCTTTGGTCACGCAAAGATACGACACAATAGTTTCACTCTGACATCTTGTTAATTTATAAGCGCAGAAAACCTAGGTTTTGCGCAGATGAAAGGTGAGAACAAACCGAAATATAGTGTCTGTCACGCCGGAGGTCGCGAGTTCGAGTCTCGTCGGCCCCGCCATATAATTTAAGGGCCCAAAGCGCAACGCGCTTCAGGCCCTTTTTATTTGTCTCAAACAAACCTAATAATATACAATGATTTAGTGGATTTACTAATGGGATGCGTTACTGTGAAAGATCCTAAAACCCATAAAATCAAATCTCAACCGAACCTTATTTTTTTCCAGGTTCTCTTAGTGCTTATTCTTGCTGCCTTGCCCCCTACCGCCCAGGGAGAACCTCCGCCTATATCCACAGACCGAATTTTACAAACAAACTCACCCGACATATTGCAACCCGGTTACCATCAATTAGAAACAGGATTTTACTCCTATGAGACAGATAGGGAAAATAACATAAAGTCAAAACATACTTTGCTGAACAATAATTTATACAGGATAGGGTTTAGGGAAAAAATGGAACTTAGACTCGCTCTCTATGGATACAACATTCAACATGCAGCATCGGGTGATGATACAGGGTTGTCTGATGCTGAGATAAGCACGAAAATTTTGTTATTTGACAGCTCTGCTAATAGACCTAAAACTACTTTAAACGCAGGATTTACAGTGCCTATAGGAAATGATGCATTTACATCTGATAAGGTTGATCCTTTTTTTTCCTTTATACCGTCATTCTCTAACTTGTTACCAGATTCGATTTATAATGATAATAGTCTGGGTGTTAGCTGGAATGATAGCAATGCTGATTTTAAATACGCGACATTATGGGGCCACAATCTTTCCGAATCTGTAATTTTTTATGCAGAATTCTTTGGGGCTATGGCTATTGATAGTGGAAGCAACTCTTATGGTTTTGACTGGGGCCTTACCTGGGCGATAAAAAACAATGTTCAATTGGACTTTTTTGCAGGTAACTCGCTCAATGACTCAGCCACCGATTTTTTTATCAACCTTGGGCTTTCAATAAGATTTCCAGAATAGTTTTTTTATCTGATCTACTTTGACTATACGAATTTCACCTGTTCTCCTATTCATATTTATCACTTCACTGACTCCTATGGATTGACCCTTCCACCGCTTGGTCCGCATAAGCGTTTGACATGCAATATGTTTAATGATATATAACGAATACTGGTTATATATATTTAAACATAACGATTTGATTGATGACTATAAAAAAAAGCAAATGGTGTGATTTGATGTATGGATTGATATCGGTATTTTTTTTGATTCAGGCTCCGATAGCCTTAGCCGAGCAAATACGGGTAGCCGTAGCCTCTAATTTCATTTTCCCAATAAAAGAGCTATCTAAAGAATTCGAAAATACAACGGGGAATAAAGTATTGGTGATTTCAGGTTCAACGGGAAAGCTTTATGCACAAATCCACCAGGGCGCTCCTTTTGAGGTTTTTTTGGCAGCTGACTCAAATCGGCCGGAACTCCTTGAAAAAGAGGGAATAGGAGTACCCGGATCGCGGTTCACATATGCAGTTGGAAGATTGGTTATGTGGAGTGCTGATCCAAAATTTATCACAACATTCGGTTTACAGGTTTTAGATCAAAAAAATTTTCGCTACCTAGCAATTGCTAACCCCAAAACTGCACCTTATGGAAAAGCAACGGAACAGGTTTTAAGGAAAAAAGGTTATTGGGAAAAAATTCAATCACGCCTAGTCAGGGGAGAAAATATTTCACAAACTTTACAGTTTGTGGTGACTGGAAACGCTCAAATAGGTTTTATCTCTCTCTCTCAACTAAGCAGCAGCAGGGAGCTGCTCGGAGGAACTTCCTGGTTGGTTCCTCTTAGTTTGCACGAACCGATTCAACAACAAGCGATATTATTAAAACGAGCAAACTCCAGTCAAGTGGCCCGAGAATTTTTAAAATTTTTAAAAAGCAAAAAGGGTCAAAAAATAATAAAAAATTATGGCTATTACGTAGAACAATTTTAAAGGAAAATTATGGATCTGCATTCTCTTGATTATGGGCCTATCTGGCTCACCTTACAATTAGCAACTGTAACCATGATGATACTTTTAATAATAGGAACTCCTATTGCCTGGTGGCTTGCAAATACTTGTTCAAAGATTAGGGTCGGTATAGAAGCAGTGGTGGCCTTACCCTTGGTTTTGCCACCAACGGTTTTGGGATTTTATTTGTTGATCATGCTGGGTCCTAATGGTTGGATAGGAGGCCCCGTTCAAACCCTAACAGGTTCGCCATTATCTTTTACTTTTACGGGGTTAGTGTTTGCTTCAACCCTTTATTCTTTGCCTTTTGTTGTGCAGCCTTTGCAAAGTAACTTTGAATCGATAGGAAGGGCTCCAATAGAAACAGCCTCTTCTTTAGGGGCTTCAAAGTGGGATGCTTTTTTTTCTGTAATACTACCACTCTCAAGACGCGGTTATCTTACCGCAACGGTTTTAGGTTTTGCGCATACATTGGGAGAATTTGGTGTGGTGTTAATGGTAGGAGGAAATATCCCAGGAAAAACGAAAGTGATATCTATAGAGATTTATGATCGTGTTGAGGTTATGGAATATGCCCAAGCACATTTACTTTCAGCAGTTTTATTATTATTTTCTTTTCTTGTTCTGGTCATGGTTTATTCCATTAATAAAAAATTACCGGTAAACGTTTCATGACTACGTTCATAAAGGCAAATTTCAAAGTCAGCTATCCGAATTTTAATTTTGATGTTGATTTGCAACTCCCAGCATCTGGAATAACCGTGGTATTTGGCCCTTCGGGTTCAGGTAAAACTACCTTATTACGATGCCTCGCAGGTTTCGAAAAATCAGGTAGGTTAGAAATAGCGGGAGAGATTTGGCAGGATAAGAATAAATTCCTTCCTCCGAACGAACGCGCGATTGGTATGGTATTTCAGGAATCCCGTTTGTTCCCACATTTAAAAGTCCGAGAAAACCTGTTGTATGGATATAAACGTACTCCGGCAGAATCAAGAAAACTGCATCTGGACGGAGTGGCGCGTGTATTGGCTTTGGAAAATCTTTTAAATCGTGGTATCGAGAAATTATCGGGTGGTGAAAAGCAGCGAGTCGCACTCGGCCGGGCGTTACTTACAACTCCAAAGCTGCTTTTAATGGATGAACCTCTCGCAGCGTTAGATACCCAAAGAAAGGTAGAGATAATTCCATTTATCCGAAAAATAGAACAAGAACTTTCTATCCCCATAATTTATGTTACCCACTCGATGAGTGAAGTTTTACAACTTGTCGACACTATGGTGATTTTGAAAGGGGGAAAAGTCATGAAATCAGGGCCCGTTGAAAAAGTTTTTTCGGACATCCACTTGCGCGATGCCATTGGCGACGAGCATTCAGGTGCGATCCTTGATACAACCGTTTTAGAACACGATAAAGAATTTGGAATCACTCGTCTTGATTTTATGGGACAGGAATTAAGTGTACCTCTGCAAAGTATTGAACCCGGCAAGGGACTTCGAGTGCATATTCATTCTAAAGACGTGAGTCTAGCCACACAACCTCCGGAGGGGTTGACGAGTGTACTCAATATTTTAAGAACCAACGTTAAAAAAATTGGGGAAAATGTCGGGTATTCAGTAGATATAGAACTGGATGCAGGTCGTCCACTTCTTGCCACAATAACCAGAAAATCTTTGTCTAATCTAAATTTGCAACCCGGCCAGTCCATTTATGCCTTGATCAAGGCAATTCGAATGGTTCATGAAAACGCAAATCTATAATAGAAATGGTTTCATATTTTAAAACACAAAATGCCTAGAAACTGTATTATTTTAAATTTCTGATAATAGAAATTAAGGAACGTTTCGCACTCCGCGAACTCCACCTTTGGTACATTTATCTAGAGTCCGAATAAAGGGTAAACCAGTGACGAAGTATGCAGTGCGGGCGCAGCAATGTCCATGCTCGGAGGACCAGTACCAATAAGCAGCCCCGTCTGCGAATAAACTCGACAAGGCCAAGGGATATTTAGGATCATGATCCATGGCAATAACGTTAGACTCTGTGTTGTCGTAAATTTCACCGTACTCCCAGACCTCTGGTACTCTCCAATCGGTGTATCCTCCCGTGGTAAGGTTCTCGACATAATTTTTTGAGTCGTACCAATTTAAGCACTTTCCCAAATCTGCAAAACTATCTTTTTTAGTCCACATGAGTTTTGACTTTGTTTCGGTGATGGTTCCATCACCATTATCTATTAGCTTAAGTCGGGAGGGGATAGGTGGTGGAGCAACATAAGGTGGTGCAACGTAGGGTCCTTTTTGAATATAACCATTAGCATTTACTATTGCTGGAACCAGGAAAAATAGTGTAGCAAATGCAGAGCTCTTTATAAATATTCCACAATTCATGACTCTGTCTCGCGGATGGTTTTTAGGGGTTTATTTTTTATTACATCGAGGCTACTTAAAATTCCCGTAGTAATAGTGAGAACTACCCCAAAGCAAAAAGCCGAAAAAATAATCCCGGGTTGTAAATGCCAGGAAGATTTGATTATGTATTTCATGACAGCCCAGGAGAGCCCTTGTGCCAAAAGAATACCAATTAAGGCGGCCATGATTCCTAATGTTGCATATTCAAACCCAAGAATAGATGCCACCATCTTTCTTTTTGCGCCAAGAATTTTTAACACCGCTGATTCGCGTAAACGTCGGTACTTAGTCGAAGCAATCGAACCGGATAAAATGAACAGCCCTGCCGCGATGGCAAAGCCCGACATAAAATTTACCAATGTAGTTAGTTTAGAAACCGTCGATTCAACGGTATTTACAATATCCCTAGTGCTAAGCGCCGTGACATTGGGTAAAGCTTTAACAACGGCGTTTTGTAGTTTTAATTCCTTTTCATTGGAAACATTTACAGTTGCGACATAGGTGATTGGTGCTCCCGCGAGTGCTCCCGGAGAAAAAATCATATAAAAATTAGTTCGCATATTTCGCCAGTTTACGCTGCGAATACTGGTGACCTCTGCTGATACGGGTATACCTTGGATGTCTATAGTCAATTGGGACCCAATATTAGCACCTAGCCTTTTGGCCGCATCTTGCTCCAACGAAACTTCTGCATTTTTTCCTCGTTCTTTATTCCACCACTGTCCTTCAATAATTTCATTATCTTTTGGAGGAGGACCTTCCATATATGTCAAAGCGAATTCACGATTTATGAACCATTCCTCTCGCTGTTTGTCTTTGTATTGCCAGTTGGTTCGTAGTTTTTCATCGATACTATGTAAACGTGAACGCACTAGAGGTGTGATACTGTGATCAGCCTCGGGTGCAACTTGATCGAGTACCTGTATGAATGTTTCTTTTTGGTCTTTTTGGATATCAATAAAAAAATAATTAGGTGGATTTATTTCGGTATTCTTGTTGAGCATGGCCAACATGTCCATTTGTACCAACCTCACTGTAAGGATCAGCATAATACCCATTCCCAGGCAAGTGATAATCGATGCTGCCTCACTGTTTGGTCGTTTTAGGTTAGACATTCCATATCTTATTGCTATAGAACCTGGTTTAGGCAATACCTTAAGTACTTTTAATAAAAGCATCGATGCAAACGCAAATACGGCTATGGATACTCCAAAGGCAGAAAGAAATACTAGACCCCGTTTTAAAGATTCAGCTTGCCAGCAGATCATTGCTGCAAGACCTAGACTTACAGTCAATCCGGCCACCCAACGGTCCTTGTGTGTGCCTGTTGTGAGTTCCTCCTCTTCAAAGTTACGACGAAAAAGTCTTAGGGGGCGTGTCCGGACCGCTCTCAATAATGGCCAAATGCAGAATAAAACGGTTGTAACTAAACCCAGTAAAAACGACTGCATGGCAGGTATGAAATAAAAAGAGGGCTCAAGTTGGTAGTTGATTAACCCTTCCATTTTTGATGGTAGTAAGTAGGTAAGAAAAAACCCAACAACAATTCCTAATATGCTACCCACCACTCCTACCAACGTGGCCTGAAAAAGATAAACTTTAAGTAAGGTGCGAGAAGAAGCACCCAGACAATTCATAATGGCAACCGTATCTAGTTTTTGTGCCATGAAGGTACGGACGATCATTGCTACCCCAATACCACCCATGAGCAGAGCGATAACTCCAAGCGCACCCAGATATTGTCCCATCCGTTCTATAGAACTCGAAAGGGAAGATTGCATGTCTTTATAGGTCCGAATTGAGATGGTTTTATCAGGCAGGCCGCGTTCCAAAAGCATCACTGCTTTTTCAATATCTATATTGTCAGGAATTTTAATTAAAGTACGATGCTTGATTCGGCTCCCAGGTTGGATCAGCCCAGCTTTATCTAGAGAAGCGCGCGAAATAAATAATCGAGGTCCTATGCTAAAGGCACGGGAGATACGATCAGGTTCTGAGATTACAATACCTGTGATTTTTAATTTTATTTTTCCAAGGAGGAATTCATCGTTCAAGTGCAATCCTGTTTTTATTAGAAATGATGATTCCACGACTGCACTGTTTCCCTTAAGCAATTCCTGCAAAGGGCGATCTGGGTTATTTTTAAGTTCCCCATAGAAAGGATATTGTGGGCCGGATAATGGAATGGATTTTAATTCTGTTATCAGGGAGCCAGATTTTTCAGGTATGGTCGTCGTTTTATACTGGACCATCCCGTGTAGTTCTTTTATAAACAAAAACTCTGTTCCGATTGGCAGGGTTTTTGTCTGATAAGCCAAGTCTTCTTTTCCCTGTTCCCAACTACCTTTAATCGCGATATCTGCAGCCAACAGACCTTTGGCCTGGGCCTGAATCGTTTCCTGAACCATATTGGAAAAGCTTTTAATCGTCATTACTGCACAAACACCGATTGCAATACAAAGAATGAAAAAGGTCATGCGTTTCCATGCACCACGCAATTCGGCAAGGGTAAGTGTAATTAACTTGGGAAAACTAATTTGTACTGATTTCATAACTTTTCTTTTTCTTGGTCGGAAATGATTTTTCCATCTTCCAAGGTCAAAATACGCTGACTTTGATTTGCCACCTGTGATTCATGAGTAACGAGGATAATGGTCGCCTGTTTTATTTGATGCAGTTCTTGGATTAGATTCATAATGTGGTCACTATTTTTCGAATCGAGGTTTCCGGTTGGCTCATCGGCAAGAATGATATCAGGTTCATTGACAAAGGCTCTTGCTATTGAAAGGCGTTGTTGCTCTCCACCAGATAATTGTGCTGGGTAATGATTTAGACGGTCTCCGAGCCCTACTTTACTCAACAAGTCTTCGGATTTTTTTGTTGCACCTGGAGTGTTATTGAGTTCTAAGGAAAGCACAACATTTTCTAGAGCAGTGAGGGTTGGGATGAGATGAAAATTCTGGAAAATAAAACCAAAACGATTTCCGCGTAATAAGGCCAGTTCGTCTTCATTTAGTTTCGTGATATCCTGCCCATCTATGTTAATTTTTCCATCGGTCGGTGCGTCGAGTCCGGCAATCAGGCTGAGTAGGGTAGTTTTACCACTTCCGGAATGTCCAGTTATCGCTATGAACTGGCCAGTTGGGATTGTGAGATCAATAGATTTTAAAATTTCTACTTTGTGACCGCCGCCGTGCAGAGTTTTAATTAATCCAGATATTTCGATCAACTTATTGGTAATTGTTGGTTAATGATAGGTATTCATTGTATTACAAAAATATGCGAAATATTTTAATAAACTTATTTCTTATTTCCGGGTATGTTCTTGCAGGACTGCTGATTATTCCGGGGAAAACAGCAAATATAATGGCTACCGAAATAAAACAGGAGAAACTCGTGGTTCTTGCCTTAGGGGATAGTTTAACGGCCGGATTTGGCGTGCAAGAGGAAGAGAGTTTTCCTTCACGTCTACAGGTAAAAATTGATCAGTCTAATTTAAGACACAAAGTCATCAATGCCGGCGTTAGTGGTGATACGACGGCTGGGGGTGTCCGCCGTATTGACTGGTTAATGAAACACAAACCAAATATTGTCATTCTTGCTTTGGGAGCAAATGATGGATTGAGGGGATTATCTACCAAAGAAATGCAAACTAATCTTGAAACTATGATTCGTATTTCCCACGAAAATAATGCCCAGGTTTTGTTGGCAGGCATGAAAGCTCTGCCTAATTATGGGAAAGATTATCAATTAAAATTTGAATCAGTATATGCGGACTTAGCTAAAAAATACGATTTGGTGTATCTTCCCTTTTTGCTTGAAGGGGTTGCGGGAGTCCGGGAACATACACGCCCCGATGGGCTACATCCTACAGAATCTGGTTATAAACTTGTTGCCGATCTGGTTTGGAGATATTTAGAGCCGATGCTGAAGAAATAAAATCTATGCTTTTAAAAAGCCAATCATTTTCATAAGAGATTCGTAACAACTCCCTGATTTTAAAATTTTCATCGCTGCATCAAATCCCTTTTGCGGTGATGGAACAATATCTACGAGATGAGCTAAACAGGAAGCCTGACTGGCTATTTGAATGGCTGCTGGTCCCTCTCCCGTTTTTAAAGCTCGTTCCCCAAAATCAGTAATGGTTTCAAGCTTCGATTCTATTTCTTTTAAAGCTTCATGAGCTTCTGAGATTTGTTTAGCAGTTTTTTCCTGGAACATTTCCGAATATTTCAGAGTGTGGGATTGAGTTTCATTATTTCCATCTTGAATGAAAACTTTTGCTTCTTTGTGAATACCTAACAAGTTAGTACCTTCCATTCCATTGCCAACAATGACACGATCAAATCTACTTCTTTTTCCGATTTCGGTTAATGAGATTTCGTACCCACGATGAAAATAGGTAGTAGCAAGAAAATTTTTGCTCTTAGCTTGAAGAGGCATAAGGATTTTTTCAAGCGTTGCTAGCATGGGTCGTTTGACTATTTCTTTTCGCATAGAACGCAGCTTCTCTAAAGGAGGAAGGGAGTCTGCAGTATTGATATAACCGAAATTGTACTTTTCTATTTGTTTGATACGTTTTTCGTAGTGCCCACTTCCTGGCACCTGATAATGGTTGACCAGTAAATCCTCAAAGGTAATTCCAAACTTTGGAGGGAGAGGAAGAGCAGAGTGACCGTAAGTGGGGATTCCTAATTGTGCTAAAACTGGAATTGTATAAAATCCAAAATAAGGAGTACGTTGAAAACCATCAAACGGATCGGCGACCTGCAGGAGATTGTCGACTATGATATTTTTGCAAGACATATTTTTTTGCAGAGCCCGCCAATATCCGATATTCTCGGCTACTGTTTCTATTTTCATTCGGGCGGCAATGAGGAAGACTCCCACTCTTACCTGAGATACTTTTCCGTCCAGTATCAGTGATAGGGCATCTTCTGCTTCTTCTTCAGTTAGATCCTTGCTCAATTTTGGCCCGGCAGCTATTTTTTGTAAATAGGCCTGCATTCGATTGTCCGGCAATATTTCCGTCATGGATTCGGTAATCCTTTTTAAGTCGGCCCTTTTTAGAGTATGATAGAGTTCATAATTTTAAAGCTAATTACTTTCGAGACATAATGTCAGTTTCCTATTCTGCCGATCATACCATTTCTGATAGATCCTTGGCGAATCAAGCCATACGGGTTCTTTTGGTTTACCCCAACACACGAGAAGTAGCTCTAGCCAACCTCGGCTTTCAACAGGTGCACGCTCTTCTAAATTCGATTGATGGGGTGGAGTGCGATCGTTACGCGCTGCCTACGGATTGGAAACCGGAAAAGGAAAATTTAGATAGTGAAGATTTACGGTCCATAGAGTTGAAATTACATCCTGCTGATTTCGATATCATTGCATTTTCGATTTCCTTTGAACCAGATTATCTGAACACGGTTATTGCCTTGAAGTACTTCAATATCCCACTGGATAGGGATGCTCGCGATGCCTCATATCCTATGATTGTCGCTGGAGGTTCCGCAATTTTTATTAATCCAGAACCGTTAGCTAATTGTATGGATGTTTTATTCATCGGTGAGGGCGAGGGACTAGCCAATGATTTTTTTAATAAGCTACTAGAAACAGAAGATAAGAAAAATTTTCTGGAGCAGGCAGCGCGACTACCAGGAATTTATGTACCACAATTTTATGATTCGAAAATGGAATTAGGACAGCAAACAGGAGTTTCCACATCTTTGGATATTCCTACGCGTGTAACACGCCATTGGGTAGCGGAAGAAGAATCTCTTTGTACTCACTCTGTGATACACGGAGAAAACTCAACGTTCAAAGATATGGCATTGATGGAGGTTA
>NZYH01000002.1 GCA_002697825.1 Nitrospina sp.
GGAAATTAAAGAAAGAATAAAACCAGAGATTGAAAAAATAGAAAACTCAGAATTAAGACCGTACGAAAAACGATTAATGAAAAATGCGATTGCTCCGACTGCACATATTTATGATGACCGAGTTCACGTACCGCTAATTCTTAGTGGTTATAACGTTCCAATAAAAAAAATGATTACTCAACAAGTCCAAAGTGTGGACATATTCCCAACTATTGCGGGAATAATTGGTCTAATTAATACAAATTATGGGAGAAGAGGACATAGTTTAGTACCCATATTAAAAAATAAAGAAATTGAAGAATTTCCTGCATTTTTGGAAAGTGCAACAAATTCTAAAAGATCATCTGATAGCAATGTTATTGGAATCAGAACTTCCGAATACAAATATTTTAGAGATAGAAATGAAAAAACAAAAAATGTTCATCTATATGATTTGAAAAATGACCCATTAGAGGAATATAATATTTTAGAAAAAAATCATGAACTTGTAAAAAAAATGGAAATAACTATTGAGAAAATTTTACAAAGTAAAAGTTTAGAGCATGATGAATCTAAAGATTTGAGTAAAGAAGAAATGAAAAAAGCACGAGCGGTGTTATCTAAATTAGGATACATCTAGATAATGGAAATAGAAATTTTTTCTATCCTAATATGGGTATTAAGTATAATTTGTTTAATAGAAATCTTAGCTTATGTTAGTATTTCATATACAAATAAAAAATTCCAATGGCTAATAATGCAAAAAGATGAAAATCCAAAGTTATCAAAAGAAGGATTAGAAAAATTTTTTGAACATGGTTATGATTCAGAGCTAGGCTGGATTAGGAAACCAAATACAACACATGAAGAAAAAGGTAAAGAGGGAATTACAAAATGGACAATAAATGATTATGGTGGAAGAAATAATTTAGAATTTGAAAAAATTAATTCTAAAATATCAACTTATGGTGATTCATTTACATTTTGTCGTCAGGTTAATGATGATGGGACCTGGCAACATTGGATATCCAAATTGCAAAATACAAATGTAAAAAATTTCGGAGTTGGCAATTACGGTTTGGATCAAACACTATTGCGTTTAAAAAGAGAATTTCCAAATAATAAAACTGAAACAGTAATTATTGGAGTTGTTCCAGATACAATTAGTCGTATTGTTAGCATATGGAAGCATTATTATGAATATGGCAATACATTTGGATTCAAACCACGCTTTATTCTAAAAAATGAAATCTTAGAACTTTTAAAAAATCCAATCGATGATAAAACAAAATTTATTGATTATAGAGATTATATTAATGAAATTAAAAAAAATGATTTTTTTTACAAGAAAAAATTTTTGAAAGAAAAATTATATTTTCCCTATTCTTTATTATTATTCAAAAATATGAAACGTAATTTTTCATTAATTTTTTGGATATTTTTGACTCAAATCTATAAGAAAATTGGTAAAGATACAACTAAAATTGAATGGAAACCAATGCGAATAATTATGCAAATTAACTTAAAATGGAGAATTGAATTGTATGAAAATAAAAAAACTGTAGATCTTTTTAGGAAAATTATAGAGGAGTTTGTATCGTATTCAAAAAGAAATAATTTCAAACCAATGTTTGTATTTCTGCCCCAAAAAGACGACATACTGTTTATTAGAAAACATAAACATTTCTATGAAGAATTTGTTAATGATATTTCAAAGATAGAAAATTTGGTTGTGGTAGATATAGCAAAAAACTTGATTCCTGAAGAAAATTTAGATGAGTTGTACTCTGACCAAAATGACTACGGTGGTCATTATTCGGAACTAGGAAATAAAAAAATTGCAAATCTTTTAGATCAAAAACTTAGAAATATTGTATAAATCTAAATTTTGTTTAGTTTAATTTTGTATCTATTTCATTTTCATTAAGATAATGAATTAGTCGTTGTCTAAAAAATATAATTTCCTCGGAATTTTCAGAGTAAATATTATCTAATTCATCAGGGTCATTTTTTAAATCATAGAATTCCCAAGTTTCTGGGACATCATTGTAGATTAATTTTTTATTATTACTTCTAACACAAAATACATTATGTTTTGTTGGTGAAGGCCATGGACCATACAAACCTCCTGTTTCAACAAACACTTCTCTATCATCCAAATTCGGATTGTTAATTAAAGAAAATAGACTTTCACCCTGAATTTTTACTGAAGAATGATCAATATTTTGACCGATAATTTCGGCAATAGTTGGAAAAATATCTATGGTCCTACATTGATTTGTTAAAGTTTTTGACGATATTTTTGGTGTACTAATCATACAAAATACCTTTAATGTATAATCATAAACATAAACTCCATAAAATTTCTCTCCGTTCTTTTCACCAATACTTGTTCCATGATCTGAAAAAAAGATTAAGATTGTTTTATCAGCAATATTTGTTTCTTCTAATACTTTCTGTAATGTTGATACATAATTATCACAATAAGGTAAATAAGAATTCAATCTTTGATTATTTTCATCTTGTGAAGAAAAGTAATCATCGTCTATACTTTCTTGATCATATTTTTGAATTACAGCATCTACCAAATGCTTATGAATTTCTGTATAATGAAGAAACAAAAAGAATTTTTGTTTTTCTGATAATTTCTTTATAATTTCCTCATGTCTTTCTGAAAAATTTACAGTTTTTTCATCAAAAATATTTATTTCATCGAAACCATTTTTTGGAATAACTGATTCATCTATAAGATCACATGAAGTATAATAACCAGATTTTTTAAGTAATTGAGTAATAGTCGTTATACTATCTTTAAACTTGAAAATATTGTAGTAACCATTTACACCATGACGTGACGGGTACATTCCTGAAAAAATTGAATGTAATGATGCAAATGTATACGGAGCTACTGTTTTCATTTCTGGAAAATAATATGAATTTTGTTTTAATTTATTTAATGATGGTATTAATTCAACTCTATCCTGCCTAAGACCATCAAGATTAATTAAAATTATATTAAAATTTTTTAATTCTGTCATACCATAAATTAGAATATTATAATAATATACATTAGTATTGATTATGATGATCAGTTACTATCAAGATCAATAAATTCAGAAATTGTGTTGTCAGTATATTTTTTTTGATAAAGATTGTAATCAGTAATTGAATCTACTTCAAGCCAACCCCCACTTATTGGAACAGATGCAACTCTGCTATTATTATTGATTAACCCTTGAATTAAATCAGTCATATAGGATTTTTCAAAAGGGATATTGGAGTTCAAAATATTTTTTCCTTTAGAAGAATTTTTTTTTGCAGAATCATAGAGATCGATTAGATTTTGTACTCCTTCATTTTGAAATTTCATTAATCCAATATATTGTCCTTGAATTTCATCAAGATTTTTAATTTTTTGACCAATATTGGTTATGAAACCATCTTCATTTAATATCAAACTTTCTGCATCATTTTCAGGATTATCAAATCTTGCATTCCACAATGATTTCCAATTTTTATCAATAACAACAGAAATATCATCATCAGATGACATTAATTTTTTCATTACAGATTGTTCAAATATTATATCACCATAAGAGACAATTACGGTTCCGTCAAGTTTCTCTCTTGCACAAAAAAGTGTTTCAACCATATTAGTAGTATTATAATTTAGATTTTGAAAATATGTCATGTTTGGAAGATTTATTTTATTTCCCAAATATCCTTTGACAATTGTAATATCAGTTATACCTAAATTATGAAAAACTTGTAGTTGCCATTGAAGTAAACTTTTTCCAAATAGATTAACTAAACACTTAGGTTGTTCATTAGTTAGAGGACGTAAACGTTTTCCTTCACCAGCGGATAAAATTATTACTTTCAAGAATTTATTTCCAAAAGTTATCGTCGTAAATATTTCTTAAAATTAGTTCACTATTTTCAGCATGATCTCTTTCAGGATGCCACATTACACCAACAATAGGTAATTTTGTATGGAAAAAACCTTCAATTGTAGAATCATTATCAGAAATTGCAAAAGGTTGCAAGTTTTCGCCTAAAATTTCTTTAGTAATAGTGTTATTATGAAATGAATTAACATTTAATGATGATTTTCCAATCATGTTAGAAAATTTTGAATTAATGATTTGGATGTTGTGAGAATTTTTTACATGTTCGGTTGTAGAATTAATATTAATTGAACCACCAAAATAATTATTTATTATTTGCATTCCTCTACATACTCCAAATATTGGAATCTTTTGTTTTAGACTAAACTCAATAATTATATTTTCAGAATGATCTCTTTCGGGATTTTTACCTATATTATCTCCACCAGATAAAATTATTCCATCTAAATTAGAAGTTAAAAGAAATTCATCAAGATTTTTTAAATTATTTGGAATAAGAATTGGAAATGCATTTAAATTTTCAATTAAAGTTAACCAATCGTGACTTAATGCATCACGTTTTTCTTCATAATTTATTTCCTCAACTATTCTTAATGATATTCCTAACCTGATTTTTGAATTATTCATTTTTTTATTACCATTTTCAATTTAATATATTTCACGTATGATTTAACTATCCAATTTTATTTTATGTAGCCTAATGATTTAAGAATTCTTTTTTCTTCAAGAAATTCATCAGGATTTTCAGATTCTAATAAAATAATTTGTTCATTTTTACAATCCAGCAGTATTTTTTTTGTTTTAAGTAATTTTTCATATAATATTTCACCACACCCAATTGCAGCTGGAAGACCTAATTCTGCACATCTAATGGCCATATGAGAAGCAACTCCACCATATTTTGTAATCAAACCTAAAGGATTTTTTGTAAAGATCCAGTCATATCCTGGATCAGCATTTTCAATAATGACTATCTTGTTTGAAAATAATGGTATTTTGGTTTCTAAATTATCCAGAATCACAGTATTACCAGAAACAAAATTTGTGGTAATGTAATTTGGTTTTGTAATCATATATTGAATAACCTCAAAATCATTTTTTGAAAAAATTAGAGGAGGTAGGACTAATGAACTGTTAAGTGATTTCTTTTTGCCATTACGAATTATTTCTTTTCTAAGAATTCCTTTTAAGATTGATTTTGTTTTGTTTTTATGTTTAATTAGAGTCTGAATATCCAAATGGGAGACATCATCCCTGGAAAATCCTAGATATAATCCTGAACTTGCAATTAATTCTAGTGCAGCACTCAAGTTTTTTGTGAATTCAAATTTTAGTTTTTCACGTTGAACTAATGATTGCTCTATAAAATCCCAGAAAGATATTTGATTGAAATCAATTCCATGTTTACCTAGAATTTTTGGTGTTTCTATTTTAGAATTTTCTATTTTTGTTGATTGTTTTTTTGCATATTTTATTTTATCAAGAAATTTTTCTGTCTTATCATATCTAGATGCAGTTATATCATATGTTCCAGAACGTAGATGACCATATTTCTTGAGTAATTGTTTTTTAGACAATTTATTTGATACATATTGGTTAAAATCAGTTTGTAATTCAGATACAGGTGTAACAATGGAATTCATAAAATTCTCAATAACTTGATTTTCAATGTATCCTTCTTTTTCAAGACTTTTCATAAGAATAGAACCAATAAATGCAATTCTGGCAATAGTTGAAAAATTTACTGTTCCAAATTTTTTACAATTTTTTAGAAGTTCTTCAGCGGCAGTTAACATACTTGTATGATTTGTAGTTTTAGAACCTAATTCTTGATGAATTTCGGTAAAAGATTGTTGCATTGATTTTATTGCATTTTCAGTACCAATTGAAATTTCAGGGAATGCATTGATTATGTTATTCGTGAGTTTTTTCAAACTTTCTTTTAGTAATTGAATGTCATTTTTTGTGAATTTGTGCTTTTTTAGTTCCTGTAACCGTTTTTCTAAAGTAAGATCATAACATGTGAATAAAATTTCAAATTCAACTTTATCATGTAAATGAGGATTTTGAACTAACTTTTCAAGATAAAAATTCATTAATTTTTGTTCAAGATTTTTTGGAATTGAATTTGGTATCAATGAATTAAAACTTGCTCTTACATCAACATATGGTTTATTTCCAAACTTTTTCATTAATGAATTAGTTTTTACGTCCTTATATCCAATGAGAGTTCTTCCTTGGTTCCAAACTTTTTCCATAATTAAATAATCATATAATGAATAATCTAGATGATTTGGATTACTACCAATAATTTCTGCAGGATTCCAATCAGTCATGTCAGAAAAAATTGTAAAAGAACCAGGAATTTTTTTTAACTTATTGATTTTTTCAAATTGATTTTGATTTTTAAAAATTAATTTTTGAAGTTTTTGAATTGATTTATCATTTTGAGAAGATTGTATTGATGTAATTGGTCGAACCTGAAATATAATAACATCTTTTTTATTATTTATTCCAAATTCTATATCTAATTTATCAGATTGAAGTAAAGTTTCTAATTCATTTATCGAGTTAAGTAGTTTTTGCCATTTGGTAGGAATTCTAGATTTTTTTGATTTTTTAAAAATTTTAACAGTATTGCCTATTCTTCCATGAGTAACACCATCAGTTGAAACGCCTTCCTCATAATTGATTACATAATAAGGTGAACCAATATCAGGAGTTTTAGAAAAAACCACTCCACTGATAATAATATTTTTTGAAAAGGTTTGGATTAAAATTTGATTTTGTAGGTTTGGATTATTCTTTTTTGAATATGAATCAATTACTCTTTCAATATTTTTAATTAATCGAGTTTTTGATTTTGTATCAATATTCTGTATGCTGAGGTAGTTACCTGCTTGTGACTCTTCATATGAATCCTCTCCGATTGCTGAGCTTCTGATTATGATTTTATTTTTTTTATAATTTGTTTGAATATCTGAAATTATCTTTGATTTATTTTTATTCCAATCTAAAACAGTGAAATCATAGAAATTTTCAATTTTTGACTTGGTTATTTTATCATATAAAAATTTCAAAGTATTAGATTTTGTACTGGATTTTAACTGTGAGTAAAATAATCCTAAATTTTTCTTATTTTTTACCATTTTACCTATCAATATTCATTATTCAAATACTTTGTTATCATTTATTTTTTCTAATAATTTTACTAAATGATTCTTATCTACACTATGAGGATTGTTATCAAGATGTTTTTTATCTTGCAATATTAAATCTGCAGCATCATCTAGATTTTGTTTTAAATTAATTGTGGAAAAATTTAGTTTTTTTACAATTTTTGTGAATCTCTCATAAAATTGTGATTTATTAAATTTATGGGCAACGGATGTTGTAAAAGCTAATGCATGTCCATGGGATATACCTTCATTTGAAAAAACATATGATAATGCATGACCCAATGTTGTAGATGAATTACCGAATCCCAATCCAGTATACAATGAACCCATGACGATACTTTCCATATCATTATTAAAAATTCCATATTCAAGTTTTTCAAATCCTTGTTTACAAAAGAATTTGGTATATGGATTAGATAATTTACTATCATAACCCTCAGTAGATTGAGCACATGCATCAATTACTGAATTTTTAAAAACATTTTCTGGGGTGTGAGATAAGAAATATGGATCTTCGATTGCAATATCTGCAAATAATTTATCATCATGGAAGCTTTGTTTTTTACCATCAACTTTTAATACAGAAATTCTAGTTACTTCACTTCCACTACCAAAAGTTGTCGGAATAAGGATTTTCATTTTTTTTAACTTGTATGCTACAAATTTAGCGACGTCTAAACAACTTCCACCACCCAAACCAACTATTGATGAGATTTCAGAGTTTTTCCATGTTTGAATTATTGATTCAGTTGTATCAATAGACGGATTGTTCTCAACGCTGTCAAAAATTTCTGCAGTTTCAAGATTTAGATAATTTAACCATCCACGATTTTTTGCACCTTTTGAAGTAATTACTAGACAATTTTTTGGGAATTTGAAATTCTTAGCAGAATTATTGCCAATTAGGATTTGGTTTGGTTGTTTTATAGTATGCATACAAATAGTAAATTCTTAGGATGTTTTTAATACTTGATAAAAAATTGAAGATTGAGCCTCTTGTCAAGTGCAGAATTATTAAGAAAGTCTTTTGAAAATAATGAAATTGTCAAAGTGGGTGGAGCATTTGATGCAATGTCAGCAAAACTGGTAGAGAATGCAGGATTTGACGCAGTATGGGCTGGAAGTTTTGCTATCTCTGCCACTCATGCACTCCCAGATGCAAGTATTTTAACAATGACAGAATTTCTTGATGCAACATCAAGAATGGTTGAAGCATGCAATATTCCAATCATTGCAGATTGTGATACAGGATATGGAGGACCATCAAATGTTTCACATCTTGTTAAAAAATATGAAAATGCAGGAGTTGCTGCAATATGCATAGAAGATAAGATTTTTCCAAAAGAAAACAGTTTACTTGAGGATGGAAAAAATGATTTATTACCAGAGAAAGAATTTGTTGCAAAGATTTTAGCAGCAAAAGAGGCTAAACAAAATGATGCATTCATGATAATAGCAAGAATTGAGGCATTAATTTCGGGTGCGGGTATTAATGAAGCCTTGAAAAGAGCAACCGCATATGAAAAAGCAGGTGCTGATGCAATTTTGATTCATTCAAAACAGAAAACACCCAAAGAAGTTTTTGAATTTGTTAATAAATGGGATGGGAATGTTCCAATAGTTGTTGTTCCTACAACATACGACTCTGTAAAAATTTCTGAATTAATTGATCATAAAATTAGAATGATCATTTTTGCTAATCAAACATTAAGAACTTCACATTTAGCAATGTCAAAATTACTTAAAGAGATGTTATCATCAGAAAGTATTAGTGATGTTTTCCAAGAAATGTCAGATATGGAGGATATATTCAAATTACAAGAAATGTATGAGCACAAATCAAGAGAAGGAAAAATTGAAGAAGAACTCAAAAAAATGGGATATATCAATTGAAAGAATCTGTGCAGAGAAAGATCTTTAACTATTTGTTAAAAAATAAAATTGAAAATTTTGTAGGTGTGCCAGACTCTACGTTAAAATATTTTATTGATGAGGGATTAAGACACAAAAAAATTTTAATTACAAGTAGAGAAGAAGAAGCAATTGGAATTTCCACGGGAATGCTTTTATCAAAAAGTTCAACATTAGTTTTTATGCAAAATGCTGGTTTTGCAAATTCATTAAGCACAATTACCTCTTTGGTTCAATTATATGAAATTCCAATGATTTTTCTTATTGGATGGAGAGGATTTTTGAAAGATGACGCTCCAGAACATGAAAAAATTGGAAAAATACAACCAAATTTATTGAAATCTTTAGAATTGGAAAACCGAGTTTTAAATGATAAAACCTGGAAAAGAGACTGTGATTGGGCAATTTCAAGAATTAAAAAAAATATTCCGTGTGCATTAATTATTAAAAGAGATTTTTTGGATTAAAAATTATTTTAATTATAATTCATACTTGGTACGTTTTAAGAAATCATCCATGTGTTTTACAGCAATTATATCTTCATCATGTGGCATGTAGGTTTTAGGGTCTATTCTAATAAATTTCTGATTAACAAATTCAAATAATTCAAAATTATTTTTAACTAATATGTCAAGTATATCTTGAAAACCATATCCATATTGTTGTAAATGTTTTTCAACAATTGGAACATGTACGCATTTAGTTTTTTGTAACAATTTTAATCCTCCTAATAAAACAAATTTTTCATATCCAATTGCATCAATTTTTAATAAAGAAATTGATTCATCAGAGATGGATAAAGAATCTAGTGTTTTAATTTGAACTTTTATTCCAATATCTAAATCATTTACCGAGTTGGTATCATCTGATCTTTGATCAGAAAAACAAATTGTTCCATCTTTATTTCCTAATGCAATGTTAAATGTTTGAATATTATTGAAGTTATTTAGTTTGATATTTCCTTTAAGATACTCAAATATGCGTGGGTTTGGTTCGATTGAATATATTTTTCCATTTAATCCAACAATTGATGCTGATGTCAATGTTACCGTTCCTATACTCGATCCTACATCTACCACACAATCATTTTTTTGTAAATAATCTTGAAAAAATCTTGAAGCAGTATGGGAATAATTTGGATTTATCCATAATTGCCTAGAAAGTGCAGAAGGATAGAATTTTAATTTGTATGAATTCTGTTTTATATGAAATAATGTGCAGAGATTAGTTCGAATTAACAACTTTGCAATGATGAATTTCAGTGAATGGTCCTGTTTTTTGATTTCCTTTAGATAGTTAGTTTTCATAATAAACAGATATTGATTACTTATATTGTTATTTTAATTTGTGGATACTAGGTGTGAAATATGAAAAAAATTAGAGTAGCATTCATTTTTGAATCATCAAATATTTTTCTATCTGGACACCATTTCGATAATACTTATTATCATTTTTTCATTAACGCGTTAAAACGTAATGAGGGGTTAGAAATGACTTATTTCCCAACAAAGGAAATTTTTGATGCATCCATTTTGAAAGATAATTTTGATATTATTTTGCTATGGCAGAATACAGAATTTGGTATGCCAAAAGAGATTTTAGGTATAGAAGAACTAGATATTCCAGTTATTGCAGACGTTTGTGATCCACAAGATGCAAAGAATGCGTTAGAATTTCATAAGAAATGGAAGATTGATCATTATTTTCACTACTATCCAAAAGAATTATTCCATGAATTATTTCCAAAAAAATTTAATTATACTAGCATAGTTTTTGGTATTGAACCCTCGTTATACCAAAATATTTCTCCATTTGAAAATAGAATTAAAAATAGGATTTTAAATTCGGGTGCAATAGGAAATGCCAAATTTTTATCTAGAATAATTAATTCAATACGTAATCCAAAATGGAATTCATATAGATATTATACATTACGAACAAAATGTAATAAATTACCATATGTAGATTATACGGCCACACTAGATCATAATTTCATAGGAGATAGGTATACCCTCTTACTACAAAAATATGGAGCTGCAATAGCTGCAACATCAGTTGAAACAACTATAAAATATTGGGAAATTCCTGCGGCCGGGTGTCTAACATTTATGGAAATAACAAAAAAGAACAAGGGAAATTATCTTGGCTTTATTGATAATGAAACAAGTATTTTCATAGATGAGAATAATTATCAAGAAAAATTTAGAGAGTTTTTATCTGATCAAGAAAATCCAAAATGGAAAAAAATAGCTAATGCAGGTAGAGAACATGCTATTACAAATTTTAATAACGATAAAGCGTGTGAATCACTAGTAGATTTAATGAAAACTCTGATTTAGCTATCCAGATTTATTCAGTGAATCATGAATTAATTCTAGTGAATTTTGGGATATTTTATGTTCCTTATGACTAGCGTCTATGTAAATTTCAAAATTTCCATTTAATTCGGAAGCTTTTTTCTTAACTAATGTCTCATAACTTTCAGATAATTCTCCAGTAAAACAACATGGATCATATTTATTAAAAATTTGAACTAATTTTCTATTGTCTCCAGAAGAACCCATTACATAGAGTTCCAAATAATTTGCAATTTTGTATATATCTGGATGTAGTTGTTCATAATCTCCAATATTTTGTGATTCATATCTAAGATAAAGTGGATATGAACCTGCTACAGAGAAACTTTGTGAAATACGATTATCTATTGCAGAAGAAATAATGGTTGTCCATCCTCCTCCAGATAATCCAACCATATCATAAGATGCATAATTATAAAATTCGTCAATATAATTTAATGATAAAACAATTGGATGTATGAAATATTTTAGTGGTGAAAAATCATCAGATTCTAAAAGTGGAAATTGTCTGTGAGATACAAATTTTATTTTTCCAAAATCAGTAGTGTCAATAGTTGGTTGGTTATTCATTCCTTTGAGAGGCATGTTAAATGCTAAGACAGAATATCCTTTATCTAGGAAATAATTAATCGTATTAGTTTCAAAACGAAAATCTCCAGAATGACCATGATGATATATTACTAATTTATTGTTTGGTTTTTCAGAAATGAGATGATAAACAACTGATTCTATTCCATATTCCATTGGGATTGAAATTTTTTCTAAACTATCTAAATTCTTTAATTCTCCAATTTGTTTATCAGAAAAATCATTTTCTATTTTTAAAGGAAGTTCAGTAGGAAAATTATTTTTCCAAATATATTTAATTAAAGAATTTTGTTTTTGAGTAATATCATTACTATTATTAATTTCAATCAGAACCGGTTCTAAACTTTGTAAATTTACTTGATTTGTCATAGATACTTCTCTTGATAATTCATCAAAAGTAATTTCTTTAATCTGTGATATTTGATCATACGGAAAAAATTCGTAAGCCCCAACTAGAATTCCATAAGATAATGATAAAAAGATCACAGGAATGATAATCCCAATGAATGTTTTCGAATTCATATTCATTCAACAAAAAATTTAATGATTTAAAACATTCACGTCAATATGTTTAGTACAATGAATTATAAATTGATAATACAGATGGTTGACAATGAGTAATATCCCATTTTTCACCTCTGATCTCACGAAAGAGATGGAGGATGCAGCCATAGATGCACTGAGAAATGAAAATTTTGTCATGGGAGAGAGTGTTTTCAAATTTGAGGAAGAATTTGCCAAATATACAGGAACTAAATTTGCAATTTCTGTTAGTTCGGGTAATGCTGCATTGCAATTATCTTTGATTGGTTTGGGTATAAAACAAGATTCTAAAGTTATTACAACAACAAATTCCTTTATCGCATCAGCAAATTGTATCAAGATGGTAGGTGCAGAACCTATTTTATGTGATATTCATAGTGATGATGGAAATATGAATATTAAAACTACAGATGAAAAACCAGATGCAATAATACCAGTTCATATCTATGGAAATCCATGTGATTTCAACGCAGTTAAAGAGGTAAGTGAACAAAATGAAGTTCCTATTATTGAAGATGCGTGTCAAGCTCATGGAGCTATTTATGATCAAAAGAAAGTTGGGACATTGGGAGATGTTGGATGTTTTTCATTTTATCCTACAAAAAACATGACAGTCGGAGGAGATGGAGGTATGGCAACTACAAACAATGAAGAATTAAAAAATAAAATTGAATCATTAAGAGATAATGGAAGAAAAACTAGAGTAGAACATGATAAGTTAGGATTTACAATGAGATTGAATACAATTAGTGCTGCAATTGGAAGAATCCAATTACGTTTACTAGATGAATATAATCATAGAAGGAGAGAGATTGCAAAATTATACAAAAACGAATTAGGAGAAGATTATTTTTTAAAAGAAAACCCTAATGGTAAATCAGTATATCACCAGATAATTTTCAAACATGAAAAAAGAGATGACATAGTATCTCATTTAAAAAAAAATAATATTGGAGTTGGATTGCATTATCCAATTCCAATTCATAAACAACCATTATACGCAAATTTAGACTACAAATTACCAATTAGTGAAAAATTTTCTAATGAAGTACTTTCACTTCCATCATTTCCACGATTAAAGGATGATGATGTAAAAATTATTTGTGAAACAATTAAGAAAGTTTTGTAAAAAAATTAGATGTATATTTCTTGGCCAGAATTTTTGATTGATTTTTGGGATGCAGATAATATTTTTACCACATTCATGCCTGTTACCATATTTGATAAAGGTTCAATTTTATTTTCTATGGAATTTACAAAGTCTTCAGCCATCACTAAAAGTGGTTCTTTCAAAGTGGAATCAGGTTCAATTGATCTAGGTTCATCAGAAAATTCTTTATCGATTGTATTGAATGAGTCTGAAAGTTTTTCTAGATTTTTGTTATAAATTAGAATTTTCTTGGATTCAAGTTCATCAAAAACTAACATTTTCTTTGTACCTCCAATGATCATGTTTCTTACTTTACTAGGAGATACCCAGGAATTATTGATATGTATAATTTTATCCGAATTATAACGTAGGGTTAGATATGCAAGATTTTCTATTTTATTTTTAGTAAAACTTTTTCCAATAGCTTGAACTGAGATTGGTGTTTCATTCAACAAATAATTAATTATTGAGAGATCGTGTGGTGCAAGATCCCATATCACATTATAATCAGATTGAAATTTGCCCCAATTTGTTCTAATTGAATTAACATACAAAATCTCACCTAAGTCACCTTCATCAATAATTTTTTTAATTTTTTGTATATATGGAGAGTACAAATATGTGTGATCAACCATCAGAATTTTGTTTTTTTGTTTTGATAGTTTGATCAGTTCTTTTGCATGTTCAAATGAATCAGCCATGGGCTTCTCAATCAAAACATGTTTTTCATTTTCTAATGCTAATTTGGCTAAATTATAGTGTGAAGAAATAGAGGTAGCAATGACAATTGCGTCTATGCTAGAATTATCGATTATTTCATCAAAAGATTGAATTTCAATTTCAGGGTGTAACTCATTGATTTTTTTTTGTCGATCTTTTTGTGATTCAGCGATATGAGTTACGCAACAATTATCAATATTTTTAAAATTTCTTACTAAATTTGGTCCCCAATATCCAAAACCAACAATTGCAATATTCATTTTTAATCTCTATGTATCAGCAGTTTCTTCAATTTTTTTGAAAAATTCCAGATCCATTTTATTAGCAAATGTTCGTTCCGAGATAAATTTACTCAAATCTTTTTGCAATTCTTTTACATCATCTATTTCTTGTTCAGATAATTTTTGCTCTATCGATTGTTTTAGAATGACATCGATTAGTTTTAGGTTTAATGAGACAAGAATCTGAGTATTTACTAAAGTTCGTGCAACATATGGATTAGTTTCATATGAAACATCCATTTCAGCACGTCTTGCCTTCGTACGTTTGAAATGTACATATCCAATAAATATTAACATTGGAACTCCAATAGAACTAACAATTATGACATAATGGAAAAATGTTGGAAAAATGAATTCTAGTGTAGGGTATTTTTCAATAGCAAGATAAAAGGTGACGGTTAATGTGTTAATTGCAGCAAAGATAAATGCAAAATATGTACTCCAGCCCATTCTGAAGTAGAACCAGCCTCTAAACCCCCTGTTTCTTGCCATATGAATTCAAGATTTTTGCATTATATCAATTTCACTAGCAATAGATCTTAGGTATTTGACTCAATAATTTTATGAAAACTGGTAACTATCAAAATAATCCATGGAGTTTAATATTAGATAATTTTTCGAATGATCGTAATTTGAAAATATTAATTGCGTATGGGAGTCTAGGAAAATTATTTCACTTGAAGGAGTTTTCATCTGCTTTGGAAAAAGAAGGAATTGATGTAAAATTAGTAAAAGATACAGATTACAGTAGAGGTTTTCCTAGTAAACAAATCTCAGAATGGTTTGGAGAAAATAAAAAATTTAAAGAATTAATTAAAGAATTTGAACCTGATGCAATTTTTGCTGATAGACAATCTCATTTTGCCATAGATTCTATTAAAACAAAAATTCCAACATTTATTCTACTTAGAGGGCATTATTGGCAAGAATACTACTGGGGAATGAAAACTTTGGGAAGTAATCCGCTAACTAGAATAATTATATGGTTCAGAAATAGAACAGCTGAAAAGGTTTTTTCTGAAGCTAGAGCTATTTTACCAATTTGCAAATATCTAGAAGGAATTGTAAAAGAACACCATCCTAAACAAAATACGGGAGTATTTTTAGAAGGAATTGATTCGACACGTTGGTATCATACAGAAAAAATGAATCTAAATCATCCATGTGTTGGGTTGGTTCAAGACGCTAATTGGTGGGGTAAGACAAAAGAATTATTAGTTTTAGAAGAAGTTTTAGAAAAAATGCCTAATGTTAGTTTTTACTGGGCAGGAGATGGACAGTATAGAAATAGAATTACAAACAGATTAGAAAAATATGAAAACTTCAAATGGATTGGAAGACAAAAATATCCCGAAGATGTGCGCATGTTTTTAGACACAATTGATGTTTATGCGTTAATTACTGGGATGGATCTTGCTCCGTTAACATTGAAAGAAGCACAGCTTATGGAAAAACCAGTGATTGCAACTGATGTAGGAGGCGATAAAGAAATGATGGTTGATGGAAAAACAGGATTCCTTGTTAAGGAAGGAAATGCAAATGATATTGTTGAAAAAATATCTAAAATTTTAGATGATAAACAACTGGCAATAGAAATGGGTAAAAATGGTTCAAAATTTATCAAAGAACAATTCAATTGGGAATTAGTAGCAAAAAAATTCTTGAGAACTATTGAGCCATATCTAAAAAATTGATGAATTATTTTGAATATTTTTTATAAATTGTTTTTGAGTTCTTTACACTTTTTTCATAATTTCTATTAATTTTTTTTATTAGATCTAAAGTTTGATTATGCATCAAATCTAAGTTTGGTATAACACAATGACCCCCAATAAATCCAGGATACATTTTGGGTCTATTACCTAAGATTTTATGAATTTCGTCAGAAAATTTCCACATTTCATCATAATCAACACCATGTTGAATTGCAATCATGTTAGTTAATTGAGCGTAATTAATGAGCCATCCAAGATAAGATGTATCACATAGAATTTTTGCTAATTCAAGAGTTTCTGGTTTTGACATTCTTTGAGTTTTAATTCCACATTTCTTCATACTTGAAGTATATTGTGATATAGCCCATTGTTTTTTTGGTGCTGAATTTGATATAGCAAAGAATTTCGTATATTTTTGGAGATCTTTTAACATTCTTTTATGAACACCTCGAGTTGCACTAAAGATTACAGGTATTTTCAGTTTTTTTTGTAATTGATTAGTAGTTCCAGGACTGATAGTACTATGTATAACAATACATTCCGGCATGAATTGTTTGTATAATTTTAGAACATTTGAATTAAATTTTTTAGTTACAGGTATTGCAATATGCAAAAAGCGAGTTTGTTTGTCTTGAAATTTATTGAATTTATTTTCATTCATTAGTTTTTTATCGAGATCATATCCAATAGCATTCTCTTTTTTTGAGATTGATTTTAAAATTGGCATTCCAATTTCTCCTAAACCGGCAACAATATCTTTTTTCATTATTTTATTCATTTTTGTTTGCTAAATTAATCTAGTGTAGTATTACTATTCATTTCTTTTGTAACAAATAATCTATACCAAATCTCAAATGCCAAAATACCTAAAAATTTGTTAACATATCTTACGTCTAGTTCAGGATTATCAATATGCTTTGTAATCCAATCATTACTAATCCAACCATCATTTACAACTCTTGAATCAATAAGAAAATTTTTGCATAGAGAATGACCGTGTGATTTCCATAAATTGATTGTGTTAACATTAAATCCCAATTTTTTCTTCCCAACTAAAGAATCATGCCCATTTTGCTTCAATATTTGTCTAAGAGGTAATTTTCCAATGTTGTTCAGTTGATCATATTTTTCTGAATCTTTAATGTGTGGGCCAATTGATATTAATTCATCATTTAAAATTGGAGTTAACAACTGCATGCCAAAATTTTTTATTACAGATGTATTAATTGGATTAAAATTATATAATAATTTTCCATTATAATCTGCCAAGAATACTTGTTCTAATCTAGACAGTGTATTGTCAAAGTACGGTAAGAGAAGTTTATGAATTGATTCCCAAGAGAATTTTGATTTTTGATCAAAGATTTTTTCTTGATCTGGTACTCTATCTCGTTCATGACATTTCAAATATGCAATAACTTTTTCTAATGGCGTGGAAGTATCATTCGTTAATGAAAGAAATTTTTCATATCTAAATGTATAACCACCAAAAAGTTCGTCACCGCCATCACCTGAAATTAAAACTGTAGAAAGAGTTTGGGATTTTTTAACAACATAATACCAATGGAGATCCCAAAATGGCATTTTTATAATACTAATTGCTTTAGGAAGTTCAGATAGGTAATTTTCAAGGTTTACAATATGATGTTCTGCATTAAACGTTTCAGCAATTTTTGCGGCATCAGTTGTTTCATCAACGCTATCTGCAAATTTTATTGAAACAGCTTTTATGTTAATATCAGGTTTCGTCTTTCTAAGTATGGATAAAACAAGAGTAGAGTCCACTCCACCACTTAATGCAATGGATATTTCATTACCATCAAAATTTACTAATTTTTGTTTTATGTAATCAGAAATTGATTTTTCAATTAATTCTATATTTATTCTGGATTCAAATGGGAGAAAATCATTTGAGTTTTTTACAGGTAGATTTGGTTTTAGATTTGGATCATACCTTAATGTCAGAATGTTTACTATGGAAGATGGATTAGTGATGGAATTATTGTTATCCACGACCTAATCCTCTAAAAATTAACTTTGATTTATGGGCATCATTAGGATCCACAATTCCTCTTGTGTCAATTAAGATTGGAGTTTTCATCTTGCAGAAATTTGATATTTCAAACTTTGAAAATTCTTTATGAGCGGTAACAATTATTGCACCGTCCATTTTTTGAAGTAATTCTTCAGAAAGAGATTCAGAAATATCAATACCGTATTGCGTACTAGAAGAAAAGTATGGATCATAAATATGGATATTTGCACCTAAATTTTTTAATTTTTTAATAATGTGTTCAGCTGGCGTTAATTGTATATCTTTAACATCGGGTTTATAGGATATTCCAAGAAGTAAAATTTCACTGCCATCTAATGATTTACCAGATTCTTTGAATGCATCAAGTACAAGTTCTATAACATGTTCAGGCATTTTTTCATTAATTTTTCGACCTGATTCAATTATATTTAGAGATGAACCAACACGCCTTGCCGTATTAAGTAATTGATATGAATTAATTGGTAGACAGGGACCACCAACACCTGCACCTGGATAATGAACTTGAAAATTATATTTCTTTTTAGCAGCCTCTAAAACTATGTTTGTATCAATACCTAATTTTTCAAACATTAAAGATAATTCACTCATAAA